>JBIIZN010000149.1:0-2560 GCA_044346275.1 Sediminibacterium sp. | reverse complement strand
TTTATAGAACTTTTACCCGCTATTTCAAAGGCTTGGAACTCAGGCGCTGTTAATGGCCTTAAAGCAAGGGGTAATTATGAAATTGACATGAAATGGAATAAAGGACGGGTAACCAGTTTGTACATTAAGTCTAGCACACAAAAGCAAGCAAACATTTTTTATAACGGAAAACTTCAAACGGTTAATACCAATACGAAACTAACATTTTAACGCAGGTCAAAAAAATATTTAAATGAAATATTATCTACTCATACTTATTACACTTTGTAGTGCCAGTTTTGGTTTTGCGCAAAACATACCGCTCGCTAAACCTTCTGCTGTCCAATACAAGTGGCAGGAACAAGAAAGAATCATGTTTATTCATTTTGGCGTAGCTACTTGGCTTGGAAGTGAGTACGACGAAACAGGTAAGTTTGATATGTCAAGAATTAACCCTACAAACTTAGACACAGACGAATGGTGCAGGGTAGCAAAGTCTTGGGGAGCTAAACAAATTATTTTTGTTGCCAAACACGTAGGTGGATTTTGTTGGTGGCAAACAAATACCACCGATTATAGTGTAAAAAATATTCCGTGGAAAAATGGTAAAGGCGATTTACTTGCAGACGTTGCGGCCTCTTGCAAAAAATATGGACTCAACTTAGGTATTTATATTTATCCGGGAGATGTAAAATATGGAGCCGGCATTGGAAGTGGCGGAAAAACAACCGACTCTTCTTTACAAGACGCTTACAATAAAGTTTTTAGACAACAACTCACAGAAGTACTTACCAAATACGGCCCCATGTTAGAAGTTTGGTTTGATGGCAACTGCATTATAGACATCGATGATATTTTAACCAAACACGCAAGCAAGTCGGTTATATTTCAGAGCAAAAAAGCATCTATTAGATGGCCTGGTACCGAATCTGGCATGCTCGCCTATCCAGCATGGAACACTGTAACAAAAAAGGCCCTACAAAGCGGTGTAGCAACCCAGTATGACGATGATCCTAACGGAGATGTATGGGCGCCGCTTGAGGCTGATGCGCCCCTTTACAACCATAATTGGTTTTGGAACCCTACCAACGAAAAAAAGAGAAAGTCGCAGCAAAACCTACTAGACATGTATTACAAATCGGCGGGGTATGGTGGTGTTATGCTGCTAAACGCATCGCCAGATACCACGGGTAAAATAACAGTAGGAGATCAAGCTGCCTACAAAGCATTGGGTGACGAAATTGAACGTAGGTTTGCCAATCCTGTGCAGCAAATAACAAACAAAAAAGGATCTGTTTTTACAATTGACTTTACAACCTCTACACCCATTAACCATATAGTTATTGAAGAAGATTACCGCATGGGTCACCGCATACGACATTATAAAATAGAAGGTAAAACAAACAATGGTTGGACAACACTCGCACAAGGTGGGTCGGTAGGCCGAAAAAAAATAGATGCTTTTGCAACAACGAATGTAACCGCCATAAAACTTACTATCCCCAGTTTTGCAGACACACCATTACTTCGTTCCCTTAAAGCCTATAACGTAACCAACTACACATATTCGCCAGCAGCCACCGAAACCAACGACTGGGCTATTTGTGGCACATGGGATACCAAAACATTTAAAAACAGCAAAGATACCATTACACTTAACCTCAATAATTTTATTACTAAACCAGGTCAATACGAGGTTGTATTTTTAGCAGATGTTGCCGTAACAGGCACTTCTATTGATAGTGCTATTATTAATTTTGAAAATCAAAATACCATGCAGTCGTATTTGTCTTCAAAAGATAACCGAACGTTTTATATTAACAGAACATCGCAAGTAAGCAACAACAGTTCTTCTACCCTTACTTTATATATGCGTTCCGATAACCAGGTTTTTCAAAATAGAGGTATATTTAAAATCAGACAAAGACCTTAAACAAAAACTATGTTTCAAAAATATTGGATTTTAATTGCACTATTCATAAGCACTTCTACAAGCGCACCATTGATTAAAACATTTGCACTCTATTAAACTACTTCTTTCCTTCTAATCTATTGACGTAATCCAAACTACCTAACCTAAAACGGAAAGGTATTTTTGTGCGCTTTTCAAATTGTAGTTCTTGCTTGCAAAAAAATGCAAGGCCTTTAACATAATTATTGGGCGCTAAAATATTGACAGGACTGTATTTTAAACTGTCTACTTTTTTAATGGCACCAATAGTTATAGGTTTTACCTGAAAACGCATTTGCCCGTTAGCAGCAGCTACCGCCAATAAGCAAACCATCAAAGAAAAAAACCTCGTAACCATAGTATAAAACTAGCATAAAAAAAGGAGATCGTAAAAACGACCTCCTTCTTAAAAACCAAGATAAATACGAGAACGATTTACTTAGACCACCACATTTTACCGTAGTTGTCATCTGTTCCGCCTAGGGCAGCAACAGCAGCTTTATAATTTGTTGGGTTTAAAGAAGCCTCTGTTGGAGGATAACCTAAACGGAAAGGAATACCTCTAGAATCAACTCTATCAACTGCAGCAGTTAATACAGGGAATCCAGTTCTTCTCCAATCGCACCAAGT
>JBIIZN010000071.1:0-8914 GCA_044346275.1 Sediminibacterium sp. | reverse complement strand
CCAAGCACTAAATTTCATTTCAATTTGAAAAGCATAACCCACAAATTTTATTTCATCTAAGTCAATCGTCTCCAATACTTTTCTTTTGTAACAAACAAAACCGGCTGTTGGATCATTAACCGGAAGCCAAGTAATCAGCTTGGTATAAAACGCACCCCCTTTACTATAAATATGACGGTCAAGTGGCCAGTTTTCGGTTCTTCCTCCTTTGACATATCTACTACCTACCGCAACGTCTGCGCCAATAATATTACATGCTGCATACAATCTTTCCAAATCATGAGGGCTATGTGAAAAATCGGCGTCCATTTCAAAAATATACTGGTAACCGTTTTCAAGTGCCCATTTAAATCCATGGATATACGCCGTACCGAGTCCTAATTTACCCGAACGCTTTTCGATAAACAATTGCCCCTCATGTTGCTTCATTAAATCTTCTACAATAGCAGCCGTCCCATCAGGAGATCCATCATCAATAATCAAAATATGATAACCTGCTTGCAAATCAAATACAGCAGCAATAATGGCCGCAATATTTTCGCGTTCGTTGTAGGTTGGTATGATGACTAGTTTTTCCAATTGCTAGGGGGTATGTAGAAGGGCTAAAATACAAATACTAACGGATTTATATGTCATAAAGCTCCATTAGTTATGCAAATCAGTGTTAATTCTAGTAAAATCGAGTATCCAATAGCCCAAAGCCCCACAACTAACCCTTTGTAACAAGGGTTCTATTGAGTATTTCAGTAAGCTTTTGCTTGGTATTCATGGCAAAATCACCCTTCATCATCCAGTCGTAATATTGAGGCTCCTCTTTTAAAACCTGTGTAACGGGCTTGCCCTTATGCTTTCCAAAATTGAACATTTCGATGCCATTTACTTTTATAAAACGGCGGGCAAAATCTACAATATCTTCTTCGCCAGTAACTTTTACAATGCTTTCTACGGTGTCACCAAGTTGCGGATACCTATCTAGTTGTGCTTCTAATACTTCCCATGTTGCAGTTGCGTCTGCTTCTGCCCCATGGGCTCCTTCTAATACTTTAGAACAATAAAATTTATAGGCAGCACTTAAGGTACGCTGCTCCATCATGTGAAATACTTTTTGAACATCCACCAGTTTTGTTCCTTCGATAGAAAACTCGATGCCCGCTCTTAAAAATTCTTCGATGAGCATTGGAATGTCAAAACGGTTGCTATTATAACCACCCAAATCACAGTTCTCTAAAAACTGCTTTACCTCATTGGCAATTTGCTTAAAAGAAGGCGCATCTTTCACCATCTCATCAGAAATGCCATGCACCGCTGTGGCACCGGCCGGTATGGGCATCAATGGATTTACTAATTTTCGTTTAACAACTTTAGTACCGTCGGGACTAATTTTTACAATTGCAATTTCTACAATTCGGTCTGTACTAACGGTTACGCCCGTGGTTTCTAAATCAATAAATGCGATAGGTCTTGTTAATTGCAATTTCATAGTTGACATTAAATTAAAGTTGGCGCAAAGGAAGGTAAATCAATTCCATCATAATTACCACTACTCATTAATACTAAATTGGTGTTAGAATAGTCTTGTGCTTGTAGCCACTGCTCCAGTGCATTTTTATCAGTCATCACCAGTAATCCCTTTTTATCAAAACCTTCTACCACATAGCTTTCAGGTAATTCAGGCAATCCTTTTATTTGCAGCGCATGTTTCGAATAAAAAACAACAGCGGTATCTGTTTTTTCAAGCGCCCCTTTATACTGGTGCATAAACTCTTTATTGAGGCTACTATAGGTATGCAGTTCTAAAACACCAATTAATTTTCTGGAAGGAAATTGTTGTTTCACCGCTTCAATGGTGGCAATAACTTTACTAGGCGCATGCGCAAAATCTCTGTAGATATTACACGCATTATTGCTTGCCAATAATTCTAGTCGTTTAGAAGCGCCTGTAAAATTAGCCATGGCCCCCACAAAATCTTTTGCAGAAATACCAAGTTCGGCACAGGCATAATAAGCCGCTTGCATGTTAAGTAAATTATGATCACCAAAAACGCTGAGTGGACCCTCAGCCCCATCTAAAGTAATATAGGTTTGACCATTGATGATTTGATGCACAGGTACTTTGTAAGGTATGTACCTAATATCGTTTCGCTTATTAGCAAGCACCAAATTATTAAGCACCTCATCTGTTTCATTATAAATGAGTAGGCCGCCAGCTTCAATTTTATGCATAAAAATCACAAACTGTTCTAAATAAAATTCGAAGGTTGGAAACACATTGATATGATCCCAGGCGATTCCCGTAAGTATCGCAACATGTGGAAATAGAAAATGAAACTTAGGTTGTCTTAGGAGTGCACTTGCTAAATATTCATCCCCCTCACAAACAATAGTTGGTGCATTTGTTATTTTAACAGACTGTTCAAAACCGGCAAGTTTTGCGCCCACGAGATAATCAAAGTCTTGATGGCAGGTTTTAAGCACATGCATTATCATACTGGTTGTGGTGGTTTTGCCATGGCTACCACCAACAACTACCCTCTTTTTTTGCTGGCTTTCGTGGAAAATATACTCTGGGAAAGAATAAATAGACAGTCCGAGCTCCTGTGCTTTTATCAGTTCTGGGTTATTCGCCTTGGCGTGCATCCCCAATATAACCGCGTCCAAATCTGGGGTAATAAGCTCCGGCTGCCAACCAAAAGCACTGGGTAACAAGCCCTTATCTCTTAAATGGGTAAGCGCAGGCTCAAAAATTTCGTCATCTGTACCAGTAACTTGATAATCTTTACCCTGTAATGCAATGGCCAATTGGTGCATTACACTTCCACCAATAGATATAAAATGGACCTTCATACTAAAAAATTGAACTTTTCGTTTATATATTTAACAGAACTATATCTTTCTAAAGGCCTTATTTGAAAGCAAATAAGTATCTTTGAAATAATAGAGCACAGAAACAAAACGCTTAACCTATCCTTTTAGTATGAAAAAGACCACCGCACTTCTTTTTTTATTGTTAGTTGGTGCCACATTCATCATCTCCTGCAATGCTTCAAAAAGCAGAGGCTGTCCAACCACCAATCCACGTTATTTTAGACCTTAATTGGCAAACCGTTTTAGGCCCTTATGGATTGGAAGCATCTAACTAATATTGATCAATTGGAGGCAATTGCTTCCGAATCATTTAATTTACCTCAAGTACTTTTTAAACACAGCACCCGTTGTAGCATTAGCTCTATGGCGCTTAATAGACTAGAAAGTAGTACCCAACCAGCTGGCGTAGATTTTTACTTACTTGACCTTTTACAACAGAGGAATATTTCTGCAGCAATTGCTGAAAAATTTAAAGTACACCACGAATCACCTCAAGTGCTAGTCATTATTAACGGTGAATGCACCTACGACGAAAGTCATATGGGCATTTCAATGGATGAAATTATAGAGCAAACAGCTTAACAATTTATTTAGCAGTTTTCTATTACAACGGCCGATGCGCCGCCTCCGCCATTACAAATTCCGGCAGCACCATATTTTCCAGACCTGTCTTTTAATGCATGAATAAGTGTCACCACAATTCTTGCGCCACTGCATCCTAGCGGATGTCCTATCGAAACAGCCCCACCCTTAACATTTACTTTAGCAGCATCTAGTTGCATGAGTTGCGTATTGGCAAGTCCAACTACCGAAAATGCTTCGTTGAGTTCTATACAATCTAAATCAGCAGTGGTGATGCCTGCTTTTTCCACTGCTTTTGGAACGGCTAGTGCAGGTGCGGTTGTGAACCACTCTGGTGCCTGCTCTGCGTCGGCATAACTTTTTAATATGGCAATAGGCTTGATACCAAGTGCTTCCGCTTTTTCTTGACTCATTAATACAAGCGCAGCTGCTCCATCATTCATGGTAGATGCATTAGCCGCCGTAATGGTACCATCTTTGATAAAGGCTGGTTTTAATCCTGGAATTTTTTCAAACTTCACATTAAATGGCTCCTCGTCTTTTGAAAACATAATGGGATCGCCACTTCTTTGCGGAATAGGCACTGGAACAATTTCGGCATCAAATGCGCCCGCTTCCTGGGCAGCTCTACTTTTTGTATAACTAGCTACTGCAAACGCATCCTGGTCTTCTCTTGTAAAATTATACTTGCTGGCACACAACTCTGCAGCATTCCCCATTGCATATTTATGATACACATCGGTGAGGCCGTCTTTAGCAAGCCCATCTGTTAATGTCGTGTCACCATATTTATTGCCCCAACGCATAGCACCCGCATAAAACGGAACACTACTCATATTTTCCATGCCGCCAGCAACCACCACAGATGCATCACCTAACAAAATAGCTTGAGCACCTTGCATAATGGCTTTCATACCACTAGCGCAAACTTTATTTACAGTAGTACAAACAACACTATCAGGAAGGCCTGCAAATTTTGCAGCCTGACGTGCAGGTGCTTGACCAATATTAGCTTGTAACACACAACCCATTAATACTTCATCCACGTCGGTTCCTTTAATGCCTGCACGCTCAACTGCTGCCTGTATCGCAGTAGCACCAAGTTTTGTAGCAGAAATATCTTTAAGGGATCCACCAAAACTTCCAATCGGTGTTCTAACGGCAGATATAATATAAACAACTTGATTTTTCATGTTGAATAAAAATTATGATTCTAATAATTTAATGCCTGTTTGTGTAAATTCAATTTTACGTTGTTTGTACAAAGTGCCTGTTGTCATTTTAAATGACTTTTTGCTCATGCCAAAAAAGTTATAGATTTCTTCTGGATCTGATTTGTCGTGATACGGCAGGTAACCATCATTTTCTTGCAGCAAGCGAAGTATTTTTTCCTGCTCATCTTCTACCCTACCAAAGCCAGGCTTACCAAGCACCACATCTAATTTATTTTCTGGCTTAATGGTTTTTACAAATCCTGTAAGCTTATCACCAATATTTAATTCTTTAAAAATTTCATTACTATGCAAAATAGCAGTGTACTTGTTGTTTACAATCATCACATAACCAAGTTCTGATTTACGGTATACTACTAAATCAACAACATCTAATTCTTTAACCGTTAGCACTTCATTGCTTAATAACTGTTCAATTTTTTCTGTGGCAGCCACCCTGCCGGTCATTTCATCGAGGTACAACTTAACAAGATAGGTTCCACCTTCACGCATACCACCTAATTGCTTAGAAGTAGGCACAAATAAATCCTTCATTAATCCCCAGTCTAAAAAAGCACCTTGGCCGGTGATAGCAACTGCTTTTAATAGCGCAATTTCTCCCACCGAAGCATTGGCCACCTGTGTGGTTGCAATAAGTCTATTATCAGAATCGTGGTAAACGAAAACCTTGATGGTATCGCCAATTTTTAAAGTAGAAGGCGCAAAACGTTTAGGCAACAAAATACCTTCATCACCATTGTCGAGGTAAAATCCAAAATCTACCTTACGACTCACCTTCAATTCATTGTAACAGCCTACTAATACGGGTTCCATACTTCTACTTTATGCAAAAGTAAGTTAGTTTAGCCAAACAACTCTGGTTGAGCATTGGGGTCTTCAGGACGCGACTCCCACTGCATTTCAATGGTTTTACTAAAATCCGTGAGTTTAGAGCCTACCGCCTTCCAACCCGTAACATCCACCATTTTAGCTATTTTAAACTTAGCAGCGCGCACCTGGGTACCCCTACCAGTTTGTACTTGTAAAATAGGTTCTTGGATGGTTGTTATCGCTTCAAGTTTATTGCCTTTACCTTCTTTGATAAATAAAAATTCGGTTTTAAGTGTGGTGGTTTCAATTCTAAATCGCTTTACGTTGTACTGCATTTTATCATTGTCTAAATAAACAGCCGTAATGATTTTTTCTGGATCAAATTTTTCAATCAGCATTACTTTTTCAGGGTCAAAACGCTGTGCAATTTCTGTATCCGTTAATTCGTAAGTACCCTCTTTTGTAATAACAATAAGCTTTTCATCTTCAAAGCTACCCAGGTATTTACCCTTTTCTTCGGTGTTTAACCTGCCAAATTTATCGTCAAACCAAAGTTTGCGGCCAGCCAGAGTGCTTTTACCTGCCTCTTTAAACTTAACGGTTTTAATAGGATACTTGGTTACCTGATTACCCATACTTGAACGTCCCTTAATTTCAATTTCTTCGAAATAAAAATCAAGCTCTTTAATACGTGCGGTACAATTAGGACTTAAAATTAATTTAAGTGTTTCTGCTTCGCCATTTAAGTTAGCCGTAAAATAATGTACGCGTGTTTTATCGGTACCTTTTGTTAAATCATATTCTTTATCACGCGTTACACCTGTTACGTTAAAGCGCTTGGCATAGGTAACACCAGAAGCACCATCTACATAAATCATATTGTAGGTAGTTCGTTCATCACTTTTTTGGAACACCGCTGCGTATAAAATGTCTTTTCCAATAAATATTTTATCAGACACTTTAACCACTTTCATGGTACCGCCTTTTGTAAATGCAATGATGTCATCGTAATCTGAACAATCGCATAAGTGCTCGTCTTTTTTAAGACTGGTACCTATAAAACCCTCTGCCCTATTGATGTATAGCTTGGTATTGGCAATAGCCACTTGTTTTACCTGAATGGTATCAAAGGCTTTAATTTCAGTTTTACGCTCTTTATTTTTACCAAACTTTTTGAGGAGATTTTCAAAATACGCAACTGCATATTCTATTAGGTGCTCCAAATCAAATTTAACTTGTTTGATTTCTTCTTCAATGCCTCTGATTTGCTCAATGAGCTCGTTAATATCAAGTCGGTAAATACGACGAACAGGCTTTTCCGTTAATTTTAAAATGTCTTCCCTTTCAATAGCACGCTTTAATTTTTTCTTAAACGGCGTAAAGGCTTTATCAATCGCTTCAATTACATTTTCCCAAGAAGCATGCTTTTGCTCAAGTTCTTTGTAAATCTTTTCTTCAAAGAATATTTTTTCTAGAGAGGTATAATGCCATTTGTCTTCAAGTTCAGAAAGACGAATGTCTAATTCTTTGCGGAGTAATTCTTTGGTATTGTCGGTGGCGTCTTTCAAGAGTTCCTGCACCCCAATAAAGTGCGGCTTATGGTTAATAACCACACATGCATTGGGTGAAATACTCACCTCACAATCTGTAAATGCATAAAGTGCATCAATAGTAATATCTGGTGAAATACCCGGCGCTAAATCAATATGAATTTCAACAGCTGCTGCTGTTACATCCGTTACTTTTTTAATTTTTATTTTACCCTGATCATTGGCCTTGGTAATACTTTCCATAAGCTGGGTAGTCGTAACACCATACGGCACATCTTTAATAACGAGTGTTTTTTTATCGAGCTCCTCAATGTGTGCACGCACCCTTACTTTACCGCCACGCTTACCCTCATTATAGCCAGACACGTCCACCATACCGCCTGTTTGAAAATCTGGGAAGAGTTCAAACTTTTTACCTTTTAAATATTTGATAGAAGCGTCGATAAGCTCACAAAAATTATGTGGTAAAATTTTAGTAGACAATCCCACCGCAATACCATCTGCTCCTTGTGCCAAGAGTAGTGGAAATTTCATAGGGAGCGTTACGGGTTCATTTTTTCTACCATCGTAACTTAACTGCCAAGTTGTTGTTTTTGGATTAAAGGCAACTTCAAGTGCAAACTTTGACAAGCGAGCCTCAATATAACGTGAAGCAGCTGCTTGGTCTCCAGTTCTTACATCACCCCAGTTACCCTGCGTATCAATGAGTAGGTCTTTTTGGCCTAGGTTAACAAGCGCATCCCCAATACTCGCATCTCCATGCGGATGGTACTGCATACTTTGTCCAATGATGTTAGCCACTTTATTAAAACGGCCATCATCCATTTCTTTCATAGAATGTAAAATGCGTCGTTGCACGGGCTTTAAACCATCTTCAATGGCTGGCACCGCACGCTCTAGAATAACATAAGAAGCATAGTCTAAAAACCAATTTTTATATTGGCCCTGAACGCCTGATACATTATCACCTACAATATATTGATGTTTCTCTTTCGCCATTTTTTGTTAACCGATTTTAATTTGCCAATTTAACACTCCAATCTTTCCAACCTTTTTCGATGTTCCCAATAATTTCCACTTTACCAATTACAGCAAGTGACTTAAGCCTGTGTACAACAAAAGCATCACCGGTCTTTACTTTTTGCTTAGCTAAAATATTTTGAACGACTTTATTCAATTTTTGAGCATCGCCTGTTACGCCTGCTAAGATTTCTTTATCAAAAAAGTTCTCATCCTTGCCTACTAATTTTTTGCCGCCTTCTAAAAAACGTACCATCGAACCTTCACTAGCTATTTTTTTCCACTCGTCAGGATCCACTTCAAATTCACTAAGTGTAATTGGACGCGCTAATTTTTTAGCTTTTAAAAATTCTTTGGGTTGAATTTCGTGTAGGTATACCGGATAAAAAATTTGTCCCTTTTCATTAATAAAAGGAAGGTTATTTAAGTAGAGTACCTGAATACGGCCGGCATATTCTTTTAACTGCGTCATGAGCCAGTAATACCCACAAACATCATGTGCGTTTTGCGCCATCCAAAGCCATACTTCTTCTTCGGGATTTTCATCCAAAGTAGCAAGCAAGTTGTGTACCGTTAATTTATCATCTACAATAGCAAGTTGATCTTGATAAGGTGAATTTTGAAGTACGCCTTCCCACCACTGCTTACGCTCCTGGTAGCCTTCGGTTTCATAAATAGCCCCTAATGGACCCACCATATAGTCGTCCTTCATTTCAATAATATTTCCTTGCAATGTTTCGTCTATTTCTATTGCCCCTTGCAATATGGCCACATTTGCATGATCAAAAACAACATGAATCATAATCTATATCTTCTAAAATGATAAATAATATTATTCGTTAACAAGGTCTAATT
>JBIIZN010000070.1:0-8971 GCA_044346275.1 Sediminibacterium sp. | reverse complement strand
CCGTTTTAAATTTTATAAACAAGTAATTTATTTATGAAAATAGCAGTAGTTGGAACCGGATATGTAGGACTTGTAACAGGTACTTGTTTTGCTGAAACAGGTAACAAAGTTACTTGTGTAGATATCGATGCCTCAAAAGTGGCAAGATTGTCGGGTGGAGAAATTACTATTTACGAGCCTGGTCTAGAAAAACTTTTTTTACGTAACCTGCAGGAGGGTCGCTTACAATTTACCACCAATTTAAAAGAAGGTATAGAAGGCGCTAGTATTATTTTTTTAGCACTTCCGACGCCACCCGGTGCCGATGGTCACGCAGATCTACAATACATTCTAAAAGTAGCCGACGATTTAGGTCATTTGCTAAAAAGCTATGCGGTTATTGTAGATAAAAGCACCGTACCTGTGGGTACTGCCGCTAAAGTACATGCTGCCATCGCAAAAAATTATAGTGGTGAATTTGATGTGGTAAGTAATCCCGAATTTTTGCGTGAAGGGGTTGCCGTTGATGATTTTATGAAACCAGACCGCGTTGTTATAGGAACAAATTCTGATCGTGCTAAAAAATTAATGGGTGATTTGTTTGCGCCATTTGTGCGTCAGGGTAACCCGGTTATTTATATGGATGAGGCCAGTGCCGAACTAACAAAATATGCAGCCAATTCTTTTTTAGCAGCTAAAATCTCTTTCATGAATGAAATTGCACAACTTTGTGAAAGAATGGGTGCCGATGTAGATATGGTAAGAAGGGGTATTGGTTCTGATGATAGAATAGGTAAACGGTTTTTATTTTCTGGGATTGGATATGGAGGCAGTTGTTTTCCTAAAGACGTGCAGGCTTTAATCAAATCTGCGGCTGCGCATGAGTATGATTTTAAAATATTAAATGCAGTTGAGCGCGTTAATGAAAAACAAAAAATGCACTTGGTACATGTAATGGAAAATCATTTTAAGGGTAGTTTAGCTGGTAAACATTTTGCACTCTGGGGGCTAGCATTTAAACCCAATACAGACGATATTAGAGAAGCGCCAGCGCTTACAATTATTGACGCACTTTTGCAAAGAGGGGCTACTGTAACAGCTTTTGACCCAGAGGCTACATCACATGTAAAGCAGGTGGTGGGCGATACAATAAATTATGCACCCAATCAATATGAAGCACTTGAAAATGCAGATGCCCTAATTATTGCAACAGAGTGGAGTGTTTTTAGAACACCCGATTTTGACGAAATAGTAAAAAAGCTTCCTTCAAAATTGATTTTTGATGGACGAAACTTATTTGAACTCCATGCAATGAAGGAGCTCGGGTTTACGTATTATAGTATTGGTAGAGCAAGCATTTAATGTATAAATAGTATGATGAAAAATAAAACGGTATTAATTACAGGAGCAGCTGGATTTTTAGGTTCGCATTTGTGTGACCGCTTTGTGTCTGAAGGAGCCAATGTTATTGCGATGGATAATTTAATTACCGGAGACGAAAAAAATATTGAGCACCTAAAAGGCTTACCTAATTTTTCATTTGTATTACATGATGTTACAAAGCATATTACCATTGATGGGCCGCTAGATTATATTTTACATTTTGCTTCGCCTGCAAGCCCTATCGATTATTTAAAAATACCCATTCAAACTTTAAAAGTTGGGGCACTTGGTACGCATAATTGTTTGGGTCTTGCAAAAGATAAAGGAGCTAGAATACTAGTGGCTAGTACCAGTGAAGTATATGGAGATCCACTTGTGCATCCGCAGCCAGAATCGTATTGGGGTAATGTAAATCCGGTTGGACCAAGAGGCGTGTATGACGAAGCCAAGCGTTTTATGGAATCTATCACAAGGGCTTACCATACTTTTCATGGTGTAGAAACTAGAATTGTGCGCATATTTAATACCTATGGTCCACGCATGCGACTCAATGATGGCAGGGCTTTACCTGCTTTTATTGGTCAGGCACTTAGAGGGGAAGACCTCACCGTTTTTGGGAATGGTTCTCAAACAAGAAGCTTTTGTTATGTGAGTGATTTAATTGAAGGTATTTACAGTTTATTACTAAGTGATTATTCGATGCCTGTAAATATTGGTAACCCCCACGAAATTTCATTAAAAGATTTTGCAGAAGAAGTATTGAAATTAACGGATGCAAATGTTCAAATCATTTACAAGCCACTTCCAGTAGATGATCCAAAACAACGTCAGCCAGATATCACCAAAGCAGCTGAACTGTTGGGTTGGGCGCCAACCGTTTCTCGTGCCGAAGGTCTTCAAAAAACATATGCTTATTTTAAATCACTACCACCAGTTGAATGGACTAAACTTCCTAAAGAATTTATTTCCAAATAATTTTTCTTTTTGCATTTTCTAAAATAATATGATGAGGATACAAAAAATACTAGTTACGGGTGCAAATGGACAATTGGGTTGGGAGTTGCAGCAAGCTGCAAAAGCAAATCCAAATTTTGTGTTTATTTTTTTAGACCGCAATGCAATGGATTTGTCAATTCCAAGTGAATTGGAAAATATTGTTGAATTATATGCTCCATCTGCAATTATCAATACAGCGGCATACACTGCTGTTGATAAGGCCGAAGCTGAAACCAACTTGGCCCATACCATTAATGCAGAAGCGGTAGCAGCATTGGCCAGCATAGCAAAAAATAAAAACATTCCATTTATTACTTATTCTACCGATTATGTTTTTAGCGGTAATGCAACAAACCCATATACAACGGATACTCAATTGGCGCCAGTAAATTTTTATGGGCAAACAAAAGCAGATGGAGAGATAATGGCATTAGCCGCTAATCCGGATGCCATTATCATAAGAACATCATGGGTATTTAGTAGCCATGGTAATAATTTTGTAAAAACAATGATCCGCTTAATGAAGGAAAGGGAATCATTAAATATAGTTGGGGATCAACAGGGCAGGCCCACTTATGCGAAGGATTTGGCATTTGCTACTCTTAAGATATTAAGCGCCATCAATGCTGGAGCCTCAATTAGAGGAATTTATCATTATGCAAATACTGGAGCCACTACTTGGTTTAATTTTGCACAGAAAATAAAGGAATTGGCAGGACTTGATTGCCAACTGACAGCCATAAATTCAGATCAATTTCCAACCCCCGCAAAACGACCTGCTTATTCGGTGCTTGATACCGAAAAAATCGAAAAGGAATTAAATTTACATATTCCACATTGGGAATTGGCACTTAGTGATTGTATATTGCAGTTGAAAAATAATTAATATATGAAAAAGCTACTCTTGTTTTTTATGTTGCAATTTGCCTTTGGTGCAATTCATTCTCAAACGATCTGGACAAATCAAACTACATTTAGTGGATTTGTTGGTAAATATGAAATACGAATGAAGTTGGCAATCCCATATGGCGGCGCAACCTCATGTTTCACAATAGGTGAATATTATTACACCAATAGTAAAGGAAAAATATTTTTATGTTCTTCAGATGACGTAAAAATAGTAGAAAGTGTAAATGGTAAAGAAACGGGCTACTTTATTTTGGATTCTGATTGGAATAAAAAAGTAGGTCAAACTATTTCTGGGAAATGGTACTCATTATCTAAAAGAGTTTCATACCCGGTAGTTTTAAAAGTCATAGCAAAAGCTAGGGTATAGGAACTAATTTTTTTTGTATGAAAAAGATACTCTTTTTACTTTTCGTTTTATTTTCAATAAAAACGAATGCTCAATCAATCACGCTCATTCTAAATGACCCAGATAAGCAATCACCCACAAATGTGAGGGTTAAGCCAGGTGGTGGTGTCATCGCTACTATTGATTCAAGAGCTGAATTTGCTACTGTGCATATTACTGCTAAAGAAGGAAGCTATTTTTATGTAGATTCTTATGAATATTGCGGTAGAGATGAGGTTAAATTGACTACGCCTGGTTATATACACTATAGTGTTTTAGGTATTTTTATTTCCAATTATGCAAACATTGCAATTCCAGTTTATGCTTCTAATAATAAATCTGGGTTAATAGAAAAACTTAAGATCTCAGAGGTTTTTGTTAATGTATTGGATTACAAAAATGATATGTACTATGTGTTTTACAAGAAATTAAATAAAAAATTCTGGATAGAATCAAAGTATTTGTGCAATTCTGCCTGTACCACTTGTAATTGATATATTGAGAGAATCAATAAGTTTTAACATAAAAAAAAGCCGCAATAAAATTGCGGCTTTTTAATTTGGTTGCCCGACCTGGATTCGAACCAAGACAAACTGCACCAAAAACAGTCGTACTACCATTATACTATCAGGCAATCCGGTCATTCATTTCTGAATGGGCTGCAAAAATAGGGCCCAACTTAAAATTTTCCAAATAATTTAGAGTCGATTTTCACTAAAACCTTCAAAATCAGACTATAATTTGGCAGCATACTCGTAAATGGCACTCACTTTGTTCAAATGTTTTATATTTAAAGGACAAAATTTTAAACCCATGCAAAAATTACTCTTGTTATCTGTGTTTATTGGTTGCTTGTTTTTACTCTCTTTTAGAGATGATAAAAAGAAAAAGATTGTTTTTTTTGGTGACTCAATCACCGAGGCAGGGGCTAAGCCTGGGGGCTATATTAAAATAATGGAGCAGATGCTTGCAAATGCAGGTAAGGCTCAAAAATATGAATTGGTAGGTGCTGGAATAGGCGGCAATAAAGTCTATGATTTGTACCTACGTATGGATAACGATGTGCTCGCAAAAAATCCGGATATCGTTGTTATTTATATTGGTGTAAATGATGTGTGGCATAAAGCGTCTTCAGGAACCGGTACCGATTATTGGAAGTTTGGTCCTTTTTATGAAGCCCTTGTTAAAAAAATTCAGGCATCGGGTGCTAAAGTAGTCGTGTGTACACCTGGAGTAATTGGCGAAAGAACAGACAATAGCAATCAACTAGATGGCGATTTAAATTTATACAGCAAATGGATTCGTGATTTTAGTGCCAAAAACAATTTGCCACTCGTTGATGTGCGCAAAGTTTTTATGGATTATAATACCCTCAACAATCCTACCAATCAGGAGTCTAAAATTTTAACTACTGACCGTGTACATTTAAATGAAAAAGGAAATGCAGTGTTAGCGGAAGCGATGTGGAATGTGCTTGGTGCTTTATAAATAGATATTGCTAACTAGGAATTATTCTGCAATTACCAAGTAGTAGTTTTTCTTTCCTTTTTGAAGTAATAAGTATTTGCTTTGTAAAAGATCCTGAGCGTTAACACTTGTTTTTTCTGGTGCTATTTTGGTTTTATTTAACCCAAGTCCACCAGCAACAAACATTTTTTTAGCTTCTCCTTTACTCGGGAAAATATTGGTTTTAACGAGTAGGTCAATAAGGTCGTAACCATTAGCTAGTGTAGCTTTGCTAATTTTAGCAGTTGGCACACCTTCCATTACTTGTAATAGTTCGTTTTCATTTAAGCTTTGTAAAACTTCTGTGGTGGCGTTACCAAATAGTATTTCTGAAGCTTTCACTGCAAAATCATAATCGGCACTGCTGTGCACCCAAGTAGTCAAGCACTCCGCTAATTTCTTTTGTAATAACCGTAAGTGTGGTGCAGCTTCATGCTCTGTTAATAAAGTGTCTATTTGCGCAACTGGTAAAAGCGTAAATATTTTAATCCAACCTTTTGCATCTTCGTCAGAAGCGTTTAGCCAAAACTGATAAAACTGATAAGGGCTTGTTTTTTTAGGATCCAACCAAATGTTTCCTTTTTCTGTTTTACCAAATTTGCCACCATCTGCTTTTTTTATGAGCGGACATGTAAATGCAAATGCTTCGCCACCAGTTTTGCGTCTGATAAGTTCGGTACCGGTTGTGATATTTCCCCACTGGTCACTTCCGCCCATTTGAAGTTTACAATTTTTGTTTTGGTACAACCAGTAAAAATCGTAACCCTGTATAAGTTGGTAAGTGAATTCGGTAAAGCTCATACCCGCATCACCTTCTAATCTCTTTTTTACACTGTCTTTAGCCATCATGTAATTGACCGTGATATGTTTACCTGCATCTCTTATAAAAGAAAGGAAATTAATTTCCTTAAACCAGTCATAGTTGTTCACCATAACGGCAGCATTTTTTTTAGAGGCATCAAAGTCTAAAAACCTTTCTAATTGCTTGCGAACACCTTCTTGGTTGTGGAGTAATACTTCTTCTGATAATAAATTACGCTCTTCACTTTTGCCCGAAGGGTCACCCACCATACCAGTAGCGCCACCTACAAGTGCATAGGGTTTATGCCCCGCATTTTGTAGATGGACAAGTAGTAAAATAGGCACAAGGCTTCCAATGTGTAAACTATCAGAGGTAGGGTCAAATCCAATATATCCAGACACCATTTCTTTTGCTAATAGTTCTTCGGTACCTGGCATCATATCCTGGATCATGCCTCTCCAACGTAGTTCTTCAATCAAAGTCATAGGGTGTGCTTATTTATTGCAAAAGTAAGGAATAGTTAGTAGGCGTATTACGGGGTTAAGCCGTTATTTTTGCGGTATGAAAAAAGTAGGAGATGGTACACGCGTATTAAACTTTTTAGTGGATACACTGCTTTATTGGATACTTGCTGTGCTGCTATACAAGTGGTGGAATTTCCATGTATTGTACTGGGGCTATATGCACCTCAATTTTGGCTGGTTCTTTTTCGGATCTCTGTTTATCTACTATTTTCTTTTTGAACTCTTATTTGCCAAAACACCTGCCAAATGGCTCACGGGTTGTAGGGTCGTTTCAGCAAAAAGCTCGCTAGATAACACATTAAAAGCGAGTGTTGGTCAAATATTTGTAAGATCACTAGCTAGGCTCATACTCATTGACCCATTTTTTATTCCGTTTTTAGGAAGCACTTTGCATGACCATTTGAGTGGAACTATGGTGGTAGAGTCGTAATTTCGCAGCCTACTTATGGCAAAAATTGGCATTAATATCGCAACTGGTAGCCTTCAAAAGGCTGAAATGATTGTAGGAATAGATTTAGGTACCACCAATAGTTTGGTGGCCATTATCCATCCTGAAACCAAGCAACCCGTTGCTCTAAAGGAGCATGATAGCTCAAGTTTGGTACCTAGCGTGGTACACTTTGACGTTTTTGGTAATCCAGAAGTAGGGCAGGGTGCTAAGCGTTATTTAGAAACAGACCCTGCAAATACTATATTTAGTGCCAAGCGCCTAATGGGTAAAAGCTATAAAGACGTGAGCCAAAGTGCGGGTTATTTTACGTACAAAGTCATTGATGACAACACAGATGCGCTTGTAAAGGTACAGGTAGGTTCTAGTTTTTATTCACCCACCGATTTATCTTCTTTTATATTAGCAGAGCTTAAAAAGCGTGCCGAGCATATTTTAAAAACACCCGTAACCAAAGCCGTAATTACGGTACCTGCTTATTTTAATGATGCCCAGCGTCAGGCTACCCGCGATGCTGGTAAATTGGCTGGACTGGATGTACTCCGTATTGTAAATGAGCCAACAGCGGCAAGTTTAGCCTATGGCCTTGGGTTAGATAAAGAAGGTGAAACCACCATAGCGGTATATGATTTAGGAGGCGGTACTTTTGATATTTCTATCCTTAAAATAACGGATGGGGTGTTTGACGTACTATCTACCAATGGGGATACTTACTTAGGAGGAGACGATATTGACAGGGCTATTATTGACTATTGGTTAGCGCAAAAATTAATTGACATTAAAGTTCTACAAACTAATCCTAACTTATTGCAAACCATTCGATTAAGTGCTGAGGAAGCTAAAAAAACTTTAAGTAGTTCGGATCAATTTGAAACAACAATAGATGGTCAGGTATACCAAATTACAAGGCCAATTTTTGAGGGATTGATTGCTGCTATCATTAGCAAAACCATTGATTGTTGCAAAAATGTGCTAGCTGATGCAGGGCTTCATGCCGGTCAAATTGACTCTATTGTGATGGTGGGAGGTAGTACCCGAATCCCAGCAGTTAAAGAGGCCGTAGCTGTCTTTTTTGGAAAGCCTGTTAATGACAGTATCAATCCGGACGAAGTTGTTGCCTTAGGCGCGGCAGTCCAAGCAGATATATTAGCAGGTAATAACAAAGACTTTTTACTACTTGATATAACGCCTTTAAGCCTCGGAATTGAAACTATGGGTGGCCTGATGGAAGTGCTCGTTCCACGTAATTCTAAAGTGCCTACGCAGGTGGGTAGACAATATACTACGCATGTAGATGGTCAGTCAAGTATGCGTATTTCGGTGTACCAAGGGGAGCGTGATTTGGTAAAAGACAACCGTAAATTAGCCGAGTTTAACCTGACGGGTATACCTGGTATGCCAGCAGGACTCCCTAAAGTGGATATCCAATTTTTATTGAATGCAGATGGTATATTAGTAGTGAAAGCCAAGGAGTTACGAAGTGGTGTTGAACAAATTATTGAAGTTAAACCAGCTTTGGATTTAACCGATGACCAGGTAGAAAAGATGCTTCAAGATAGTATTGAAAACGCGGCTGCAGACATGGTATTAAGAGCCCTTGTTGAAGCCAGAACCGAAGGGGAGCAGCTCCTTGCCGTAACCGAAAAGTTTATGGCTAAGCATCAATCTTTGTTAACCACCGAAGAAGTGACCCAAACCGCGCTTGCGTTGCAAGCGCTACAACTGGCTATTACAATGGAGGACAAAAACCTAATTCAAACCAAAATAGAAGCCCTCAACGAAACCACCAGACCATTTGCCGAGCGTGCCATGGACGAAGCGGTAAAGGGTGCATTAAAAGGGAAGTCCATCTAATTTGAAAATAATTTTTTGGAACCGTTTGTTAATTAATAATCATCCCTTATCTTTGCAATCCTAAAAATCACCTAAGGAGGTATCATAGTATGTTAATTATCGACTCAAAAGACTGCGAAAACATCGACAAAGCGCTTAAGAAGTACAAAAAGAAGTTTGAAAAAAGCAAAACGCTTTTACAATTA
>JBIIZN010000069.1:0-9095 GCA_044346275.1 Sediminibacterium sp. | reverse complement strand
TTAGAGAGCTCATAAAAATGTACGCCACAGACTTTAAATTTAAAGTGGAAATGCGTCAAATTGGTATCAGACAAGAAGCTGCAAAGCTTGGTGGTATTGGATCTTGCGGTAGAGAACTTTGTTGTAGCACCTGGTTACACGACTTTAAAAGCGTTAACACCACAGCTGCTCGTTACCAAAATTTATCAATCAACCAAACCAAATTAAGTGGACAGTGTGGTAGGCTTAAATGTTGTTTGAATTTTGAACTTGACACTTATTTGGATGCCCTTCAAAATTTCCCTGATTATGCAGATTCATTAGATACTGCAATGGGAACTGCGCACCTCATTAAAAAAGATATTTTCAAAAATTTAATGTGGTACATCCTACCAAATAATTCTAAACATTATCCACTAACCATACAACGCGTTAAAGAAATTAAGCGCCTCAATGGACAAGGTGTTAAAGTAGACGAGTTGCAAGCAGTAGAAGTTACCAGCAGCAAACCAAAAGAAGTAGAACCAGCATTTGCGGATGTAGTAGGACAAATTAGTTTGCGTTCATTAGAAAGAAACGATAAGCGAAGAAGAGACAATAATAGAGACAATCGTGGGCCTAATAATAGACCTAACCGCGGTGATAGTCGTGGACCTAATAACGGACCTAGACCTGATCGTGGAGATAGTCGTGGACCTAACAACGGGCCAAGACCCAACAATAATGGACCTAGACCTGATCGCGGACCTAACAATAACGGACCTAGAAACAATGGCCCAAGACCAAATAGGCCTAACAACGGACCTAGGCCAGCTCCGGATGCGCCAAAAGCACCTGATCAATAGATTGTAAAATAATTGTACAAGCGGCGCGTATTTCAGTTTCTGTAATAATGAGTGGAGGTGCTACCCTAATGCAGTTGGGTGCAAATAAAAACCAGTCGGTAATGACACCGTTTTGAACGCAGGTATGCGCTACTTTTTGCGCGAGCATATCTGAAGAAAACTTCAAAGAAAACCAAAGTCCAATACCCTGCATTTGAACAATCGCAGGATGTACTAGCAAAGATTGTAGTAATTCACTTTTTGCAGGAACAGAATCGATGTATTTTTCTTGCAATAAAATTTCAAAGGCTTTTTTACCCGCTGCACAACTAACCGGGTGTCCACCAAAAGTGGTGATATGACCAAGCACCGGTGCCACGGTTAAAGTGCTCATGAGTTTATGACTCGAAATAAAAGCACCAAGCGGCATGCCACCACCAACCGCTTTACCAACGAGTAAAACATCGGGCACGACACCCATTTGCTCAAACGCAAAAAGTGTACCCGTGCGTCCAAAGCCAGATTGTATTTCATCAAAAATAAGTAGTACACAGTGCGCATCGCATTTTTTACGAATGGCAGCTAGCCACTCTTTGCGCCCAGGTGTCACGCCACTTTCGGCTTGCACTGGTTCTACAATCACACAGGCCACCGTGTTATCAATGGCATCCACAAGCGCGTCGTCATTGTAATCATAATGATATACCTCTGGTAAAAGTGGTCTATATGCATTGCGCCAATACTCGTCGCCCATTACACTCAGCGCACCTTGTGTGCTTCCATGATAGGCTTTATTACAAGCAAGTATTTTTGTTTTACCCGTAACACGCTTGGCTAATTTAAGCGCCCCTTCTGTGGCTTCGGCGCCACTGCTGGTAAAATAAACACAGTCTAAATTTTCAGGTAAATGTTTAGCGAGTAACGCCGCATACTGCACTTGTGGGCTTTCAATAAACTCACCATACACAATCAGGTGCATGTATTTTGCAGCCTGCTCTTGTACCGCTTTTACAACCTCTGGATGGCTATGTCCAATATTACAAACACTAAAGCCCGCAATAAAATCGGTGTAGGTTTTGCCGTCAACATCAGTTAGGGTTACACCCGCGGCTTCCACCATTTCGATACCAAGGGGTGCCGTGGAAGTTTGGGCTACATGCTGTAAAAAAAGTTGACGGTTGTTCATAGCGTTTATGATGCTGCAAAGGTAAAGGATTACCAAAGAACTGCACTTTACACAATTTTATTACATTCGTTTAAAAAAGAAGATGCCGGTTATACTTCCCGTTTTAGGTAAATCACCCAGTTTTGGAGAAAACTGCTTTATTGCACCCAACGCCACCATCGTTGGTGATGTAACCACTGGAAAAGAATGTAGTTTTTGGTTCAACGCCGTAGTAAGAGGTGACGTACACTTTATTAAAATGGGCGACCGCGTTAATGTGCAGGACGGCGCCATTATTCACTGCACTTATCAGAAGCACCCCACTAACATTGGCAACAACGTATCAATTGGGCACAACGCCATGGTGCATGGATGCACCATCCATGACAATGTACTCATTGGCATGGGGTCCATTGTGATGGACCGGTGTGTGGTCCACAGCAATTCTATTATTGCAGCAGGTGCTGTTGTACTAGAAGGAACGGTTGTAGAAGCAGGAAGTATTTATGCAGGTGTGCCAGCTAAAAAAGTAAAAGAAGTATCCCAAAATTTAATTGAATCTGAAATTAATAGAATCGCAGAAAATTATGTGAAGTATGCTAGTTGGTATGAAAAGGACTAATGCACAGCGTCCATCGTGGTTAAGATATTAAGATAACTAATGTATCTATCAGCTGCAATTTCTCCTGCTTCGAGCGCCCGCTTAACGGCGCAACCAGGCTCCTCTATGTGCATGCAATTGTTGAAATGACAATTCCCCATTTGTGCGCGCATTTCAGGAAAATAATGCGCTAATTCTTGTTTAGAAATATCTACAAGACCAAGCTCTCTAATACCCGGCGTGTCAATGATAGCGCCACTTGTAGGCAGGTCAAACATTTCTGCAAAAGTGGTGGTATGCATGCCCTTTCCACTCCAACCACTTACTTCTTGAGTACGTAATTCGAGTGATGGAAACACTGCATTGATAAATGTAGATTTACCAACGCCACTATGTCCACTCAGTAGTGTTGTTTTACCTTCAAGCAGTGCAGCAATTTCTTCTACGCCTTTATTTTTTTCTACACTGCAAAGCATTACCCTGTAACCAATATTTGAATAAATTTTTTGCAGATGCTCAAAATGTTCCAATTCTTTTTGTTTGTACAAATCGGATTTATTAAAAACAATAATGGCCGGAATATGATAGGCTTCACAAGAAATTAAAAAACGGTCAATAAAACCTTGTGATGTTTTTGGATCTTTTAAAGTTGCAAATAATAAACTCTGATCGAGGTTCGCTGCAATAATATGATGCTGGTGTTTATTGTGCGGTGACACCCGCGCTACATAATTTTTTCGATCACAAATGGTGTCTATCATTGCCGATTCTTCGAGCACATCTTCAATTTGCATTTCTACTTCGTCACCTACTGCAATAGGATTGGTAGAGGTAAGTCCACCAATTTTAAACACCCCTTTGATGCGGGCGTTATAAATTTTTCCGGACTCCGCTTTGGCCACATACCAACTACCCGTAGACTTGTAAATTCTTGCTTTCATTTGCTAAACGAAGATACGGCTGCACTTTAAAAGCGGTGTAATTGCAGGAAAAAGAATTTTTTGCGAAACATTAACGGGCTATTTGGGCTTTTATACCTCCACATTGCCCTTGAAAAGGTCTATAATTTGGTATCTTTGTAGTCTATGGGAAAGTATGCACATGACAAGGTGGTGCCCTACGAGCAAAGCGGACTCACTAAAAAAGAGCAGGTAGCTAGCATGTTTGACAGCATTGCGTTTAGATATGATTTCTTGAACCGCTTTTTAAGTGCAGGCATTGACATCAGCTGGCGTAAAAAAGCCATTCACGCATTAAATGAAGTGAAGCCTAAAATTATTTTAGACGTTGCCACAGGAACTGGCGATGTTGCCATACTCACCCATCAACTCATTGCACCTACACATATAACGGGTATAGATATTTCTGAAGGCATGCTTGCAGAAGGCAGAAAAAAAATTGCTACCCTAGGATTACAAAATGCTATTGAACTAATCAGTGGTGACAGCGAACAATTAAAGTTCAACGACAATCATTTTGATGGCGTAACAGTTGCTTTTGGTGTTCGAAATTTTGAACACTTAGAAACAGGCTTATATGAAATGTACCGCGTGTTAAAGCCAGGCGGTAAACTCGTGATACTAGAATTTTCTAAACCTAAACAGTTTGTATTTAAAGGCTTCTACAATATTTACATGAACCTAGTAGCACCTGGCGTTGGTAAAATGATTGCAAAAAATAAAGAAGCCTATCAATATTTAAATGATAGTGTTCAAGCTTTTCCAGAAGGAGACGCATTTACAAACATCATGGAAAAAGTAGGCTATACATCTATTACAAGTAAGAAATTGACTTTTGGCATATGCACTATTTACTGCGGAAAAAAATAATAGCCACCCTTGGTATTTTGTTTTGCGCGGTGAGCAGCATCTATGCACAGCGTGAAATTTACCGTTCGTATAGAGACGACCTCCCTTACTATTTTGGATTAACACTTGGTTACAATAACAGCTATTTACACCATACTAAATCCAATCTTTTTTTAGCTTCCGATTCCATCATGTACGTAAATCCTGTGTCTAGCGGTGGAATTACTATGGGGCTTTTAGCCACCCTTAAAATCAATGACCATATAGAGCTAAGGGCCAACCCACAACTTATTATTGGCGGATCTAAATACATTGATTACACCTTAAAATCGGTTAAGCCTGGCGAGCAAACGCAGCAACAACAAATTTTACCATCCACACTTGTTAGCCTCCCAGCTCACTTTAAATTAAATTCCGATCGTATCGGAAATTTCAGGCTCTATGTTTTAGGTGGCGTAAAATTTGACTTTGATTTATCCAGTAATTCCACCTCTCGTAACGCCGATGATTTAGTCAAATTACGCGCAGCTGATTTTGGATTAGAAGCAGGACTTGGTTTAAATTTTTATTTGCCTTTTGTAACCGTTTCTCCAGAAATAAAATTCAGCTACGGCCTTACCAATTTGCACCAACTAGATCGCGGACTCAAATATTCCAATGTGCTTGATAAATTGCAATCAAGAATGATTGTATTTTCGATACACTTAGAAGACTAAGGCTGTTGTCTTCGCATTGGATCATCCAATCAATAACATACCATGAAAAATATTGTCATCAAAAATGTAGCTATTGTTAATGAAGGAATTAGCACCACAGGTGACGTGTGGATCAGGGATACCCGCATCGAAAAAATTGGATCACAACTAGATCCTAATATGCGTATCGAGGAAATTGATGGCACTGGCCAAACCCTTATCCCCGGCGTGATTGATGATCAAGTACATTTTAGGGAACCCGGTCTTACCCATAAAGCAACCATTTATACAGAGGCAAAAGCCGCAGTTCGCGGGGGTGTTACCTCTTTTATGGAAATGCCCAATACCAACCCACCTGCTTTTTCGCAGGAGTTACTGGAACAGAAGTATGATATCGCAAAGCACCATGCACTTGCCAACTACTCATTTTTTATGGGCACTTCCAATGATAATCTTGACGAAGTATTAAGAACCAACGATAAAAAAAATGATGTCTGTGGTGTTAAAATCTTTATGGGTTCTTCCACCGGTAACCTACTTGTTGAAAATCCTATTTTACTAGAAAGAATATTTGAAGGATCCGAGATTTTAATTGCCACACATTGTGAAGAAGAGCGACTAATTAAACAAAATTTAGCTAAAGCTGCTGCCGAAAACAGAAAACTAACTGCCGCAGATCATCCGGTTATTAGAGACGAAGAAGTATGTTTTGAATCTTCATTTAGAGCAGTACAAATGGCCAAAAAATTTGGAACTCGACTGCATGTTTTACATATCACAACGGCTAAAGAGTTGCAACTCTTTAGCAATATGCTACCCCTCGAAGAAAAAAGAATTACGTCAGAAGTATGTGTACACCATTTACACTTTACATCAGATGATTATGCAAAACTTGGCAATCAAATAAAATGTAACCCTGCCATCAAAGCGCCACACAATAAAACAGCTTTATGGGAAGGATTGATAGATGATAGATTGGATATTATTGCCACGGATCATGCGCCCCATACTTGGGCTGAAAAACAAGAAGATTACATACATGCACATGCTGGGCTTCCGCTGGTGCAACACGCACTAGGGATAATGCTTCATTATGTGGCCGAGCAAAAAATAACCATAGAGCGCGTTGTAGAAAAAATGTGTCATGCACCAGCACGCTGTTTTCAAATTAACAACCGTGGCTATATTAGAGAGGGTTACTACGCCGATTTAGTATTACTGGAAAGAAATACCCCTGAAACGATTACCAAAGAAAATATACTCTACAAGTGCGGATGGAGTCCACTTGAAGGCTTTACGCAACCAGCTACTGTTTCAAAAACTTTTGTAAATGGACATATGGTGTATGCAAACGGTGTATTTGATGAATCTAAAACTGGTATGCGCCTTCAGTTTAATAGATCCTAGATTATGCAAATAGACAAAGACACACTTCACGACCTCTCAATTTTTAACAGCGATGAGTCTGTGTCTGTATTTAATTACCTCAATCAAACTAGCACGGTTGGAGGCAAAGAAATACTTAAATATCTAGTTGGAAATCCGCTTGCAAGTGTAGAAAAAATAAAAAACGCACAAGTTGTAATTAAAGCCCTTGCCAATACATTACCTAATTGGCCTACATCCATTACAAATGGCACCATTATGGTAGTGGCTAAATATTACGAAACACAGCTTGACCTTTACCCACAGCATCCTACTTTTTTTAATAGTCAGTGGTATAAAATATTTCACGCCCCAGATTATGCGCTTACAAAATATACCATCATTCACTGTAAAGATTTTTTGAATGGGCTCTTTTCAATACATAGTTTATTACTATCCGAAATTCAAAATCCAATTATAGCAGACTGGGCAAGAAATATTGAAAAAAAATTAAACAAGCCAGCACTAGAATCACTTCGCTTGATGGATGTAAAAAACGCAACCCCTCAACTAATTTTAAAAATAGCAGGTCAAATTAGAACGAAGCACAAACAAGATTTTTACGACCTTATTGATTTGTACAGCTGGATGGATGCTTATCAAAGTTTAGCGCGGGTAACAATTTCACAGGGTCTTAGTTTTCCAAATTTTACCATATCGCCTACTGCCTATATTGAGGCAACAAATTGCTACCATCCACTTTTAGTTACACCCACCCCTTATAATATTACACTAAAAAAAGATAGTAACTTTTTATTTTTAACGGGTGCTAATATGGCTGGCAAGAGTACTTTTATTAAAGCCGTTGGTATTAGTGTATACCTTGCTCATATAGGTATGGGCGTTCCTGCAACAAGTATGAATCTTACCTTATTTGATGGAATGCTAAGCAACATAAATGTGATGGATAATATCATAAAAGGAGAAAGCTATTTTTATAACGAAGTAAAGCGTATAAAAAATACGATCGAAAAAATTAACGATGGAAAAAATTGGCTCATCTTAATTGATGAACTTTTTAAAGGCACCAACGTAGAAGATGCTATGAAGTGCAGTACTGCTGTTATTGAGGGCCTTCGCAAAATCAAACCTTCGTTATTTATATTATCTACGCACCTCTATGAAATTGGTGACCATCTAAAACAGTTTCCTTCTATACAATTTAAATATTTTGAAACAAGTGTTAATGACGGCGAACTTATTTTTAGCTATCAACTAAAAGAAGGAATTAGCAATGACAGGCTCGGATATCTCATTTTACAAAAAGAAGGTGTTGTTGATTTATTGAAAAGCTTATAGATTTTTTTTAACGCTATCATTTCAGGTATTTATTCGGTGACGTTTTTATTAAGCTTTACAGCCCTTACCTTTCTACAAGTATCAAAACAGGTTGTATGCTTGTAAAAACTATGGGAGCCGCAGTAATGGGCGTTGACGCCATCACCATTATTGTAGAAGTAAATGTAAGTATGGGGCAGGGCTATCAAATTGTTGGCCTTCCTGACATTGCCATTAAAGAAAGTTTACAAAGAACAGAGAGCGCTATTAAATCAAATGGTTTTAGTATGCCACGCATTAAAGTGGTGATAAATTTAGCCCCTGCTGATATCAAAAAAACAGGGTCTGCATTTGACCTGCCCATTGCCATTGGTATATTAGCTGCTAGTGACCAACTCCTACAAGAAGCTCAAATTCATAAGTACATGCTCATGGGTGAACTTGGTTTAGATGGAACCATTCATCCGATAAGAGGTGCGCTGGCTATGGCCATACGGGCAAAAAAAGAAAATGTACTTGGCATTATTTTACCCGCCGCTAATGCCAATGAAGCGTCCATGGTAAATGGCCTAAACGTTTATAGCGTATCACATTTACAAGATGTAGTCAATTTTTTTGCTGCTGGAAAAGTTACTCCTACTAATCAAATAAATCCTGAAGCATTTTTGAACCCGGACAATACAGTTTCAAGCATTGACTTTAGTGAAGTGAGTGGCCAAGACAATATTAAACGCGCCCTAGAAATAGCGGCGGCTGGTTCACACAACGTTATTTTAATTGGACCTCCGGGCGCAGGAAAAACCATGCTCGCCAAAAGACTACCTAGCATTTTGCCCCCATTAAACGTAGCAGAAGCCCTAGAAACAACGCAAATTTATAGTGTTGCTGGAAAATTAGCCACTGGGTCTTACTTGGTGCAAACAAGGCCTTTTAGGTCTCCACATCATACCATTTCAGATATTGCACTTATTGGTGGCGGCAGTCATCCGCAACCCGGCGAAATTTCATTGGCGCATAACGGTGTTTTGTTTCTAGATGAATTACCAGAATTTAAAAGATCTGTTTTAGAAGTGCTGCGTCAACCCATGGAAGAGCGTATGGTTAGCATCGCAAGAGCCAGTATGTCGCTTACTTACCCAGCCAATTTCATGCTTATAGCCTCCATGAACCCCTGCCCTTGCGGTTATTTCAACCATCCAACAAAAACCTGCAGCTGTCCGGCGGGCGCCGTAGAAAAATATTTAAACCGGGTTTCGGGACCGCTGCTCGACCGTATAGACCTGCATGTAGAAGTAACCCCAGTTACCCATCATGAACTTG
>JBIIZN010000068.1:0-9200 GCA_044346275.1 Sediminibacterium sp. | reverse complement strand
AGGTGTGTTTAATCCAGTAACGGCTGGTGTTGGCAGGTATCCTATCAAATATGTGTATACCTCCAGTGTAATAGGCTGTAAAGACTCTGCTACACAAAATATTACCGTATGGCCTTCACCTACTGCTAAGTGGGGTGCGGGGCTTCCTAGTTGCGAAAAAAACAACCTTGTATTTACAGATAGCTCAGTAGCAAATTATAGTAAAATCGTTTCTTGGGCCTGGGATTTTGGAGACGGAACGGTCTCGTCTAAAACATCGGGGGCTGTGTTTAATAAAATATTTGATACCACTAAAACATATACCGTATCACTGAAGGTAACCACCGATAGTGGCTGTGTATCGGTACTAAATACACAACTTGTTAAAGTAAATCCATTACCAAAACCTGCTTTTAGTTTACCAAGCATTTGTTTACCGGATGGTAATGGAACCTTTACCAATAGTTCAAGCATTACCGATGGTTCCGAAGCTAGTTTTAAATACGCATGGAACTTTGGTAATCCAAATAATAGTGCTGGTTCAACAAGCAAGGATCCAACCCACAAATACAGCGCAGTAGGCCCCGTAAACGTAAAACTTATTGTTACCACAAATAACAACTGTATAGACTCTTTAACGCAGGTCTTAAATACCATTTATCCGCAACCTAAAGCAGCTTTTACCATTAGCCCAGATAGTATTTGTATGGGTGATGTAATAAGCTTTACAGACCAGTCCGATGGTAAATCTAGCCCTATTAATAAATGGGTATGGGATTTAGGACAATCCGATGCATCGAGTGTTCAAAACCCAAATAAGCGTTTTAGAGACTCTGGTATTTTTACCATCAAACTATATGGTTTTAATGGACAAAACTGTGTGAGTGATACCGTATCTAAAACGGTTACATCCTTCCCGTATCCACACCTGAATCTAGGGCCTGATTTTAAAATACTAGAAGGTGGTACCGCGCTTATTAAACCTGCATTTGTTTTTGGTAATAACCTTACCTATAAATGGAAGCCAGCGCTCTATTTAAATAGTGATACCGCAGCCGTGCCCCGAAGCACGCCACTTGGTGATGTTACATACACACTAGAACTCACCGGACAAGGTGGTTGTATGGTTAGCGATGATATATTTATTAAACTATTACTCGCACCAGAAGTACCCAATGCATTTTCTCCAAATGGAGATGGTATCAACGACAACTGGGTAATAAAATATTTAGAAAGTTACCCAGGCGCTACTATTGATGTATATAATAGATACGGACAACCCGTGTTTAAATCGGTGGGGTATGATAAAGCCTGGAATGGACAGTACAACGGAAACCCTTTACCCATTGGTACGTACTACTATATCATCAATCCTAAAAATGGACGAAAAATAATAACAGGCTCTGTTACGATTATAAAATAGTGAAAATGAAAAAAACAATATTCATATCCTTCATTTTTATACTGCCAATTTTTAGTATGGCGCAACAACGTCCTTATTATACGCAGTACATTTTAAATAATTTTTTAATCAACCCAGCACTTGCTGGTATCGAAAATTATTGGGATGTTAAAACCTCACATCGTATTCAGTGGCAAGGAGTACAAGACGCACCGGTAACAACTTATTTAACTTTTCATGGGCCTCTAAAAAAGAAGGGATATGAAACAGCTAATCCTACCAGTATGTCTGCACCTGGCGAAAATCCAAGAGGTAGCGCTTATTGGCAAAATTATCAAGCACCAGAACCACATCATGGTGTTGGCTTTACGGTGTTAAATGACAAAACAGGCCCGCTCAATAGATTTGCTGCTTATGGTACGTATGCGTATCATAGAGGCATAGCTGCACAAACAACTTTATCATTTGGCGTTTCTGCAGGTATGACCAATTTAACATTGAATACAAGTAAACTTAATTTTGGTACAACCACCATTGATCCTGCAGTAGGAGCGAGCGGACTAATCAATACCATCAAACCAGATATCAGCGCAGGCTTATGGTTGTATTCTAATAATTATTTTGTGGGTTTATCTGCACAACAAATTGTGCCTCAAAATGTAGCTTTTTCAGACAATAAAGTTTATCTCACACAAGGTAAATTAGTGCCACATATTTTTTTAAGCGCAGGATATCGTTTACAAGTTTCCGAAGATTTAAGTTTGTTACCATCTGCACTCATCAGATACATTAGCCCATTACCGATAGGTATAGACATCAATACAAAACTCATGTACCAAGATTTAGTTTGGTTTGGGGGTTCCTACCGTTTTAAAGAAGGCTATGCGGGTATGGTTGGATTTAACGTAAACAACAGTATTAATATTGGCTATTCATATGACTTTGTAACCTCTAACTTAAATACGGTGAGTAGAGGAACACATGAGATTTTAATTGGATTTCAACTAGGCAATAAATATGGCGATTGGTGTCCTAAAAATTTATGGTAGTTGTGTAGGTTGCTCCGATAAATAAGCAATAAGTAAGGCTTTATCATCATCAAATAATTCGAGTAGTAATTGCTTTACTTTAAATTCCTTTGCTTGATCCTTGGTATAATTTGCTTTATAAATATGCTGTTTGGTACTCGTATCTCTTTTTATGATTCCTTTTTCAAACATGATTTGCATGAGTTTTAAAGTGGTGGTATAGCCCGTTTTTGAAGCTAATATTTCATGTACTTTTTTTACAGTAGCATAACCTTCTTGCCATAGCACAGCTAATATCTCAAACTCTTTTTCTGTAGGTTTTATATATTTTCCCATAGCAAAATTTGTATTACAATAGTACAAAAAAATCCCTCCAAAAGAGGAGGGATTAAAATTCATATACTGAAGTAAAAGTTAGTCTTTATCTACCATTTTAATATGCAAATAGCTTTTGTATTTTTCATTTTGTTCTGGGGTGAGTGCTTTACCATTCACAGATATTTTACCGTTTTTTTCTTCAATGTTTACATTGTCTTTTGGTGCTAAACCATCTTTTTGTAATGCTTGAACTAAGGATTTTAAATCCGCACTGTTTGTAAAAGTATTTGCAGTATCTGAAAGTACTTTAGAAGTGTCTGTTCTGATAATTGAAACCTCAAAGGTTTGAGATTTTTTAACGGTATTGCTTGATGTCGGGTGCATCTTAGCTAGCGTTGGTGCAATGACTAATGAAACAATTGACATAAGCTTAATTAAGATATTCATGGATGGACCAGATGTATCTTTAAATGGATCACCCACAGTATCACCAGTTACTGATGCTTTGTGTGGTTCAGATTTTTTATAGAACATCTCTCCATTAATTTCAACACCTTTCTCAAAAGATTTTTTAGCATTGTCCCAAGCACCACCAGCGTTGTTTTGGAAAATTCCCATTAACACACCACTTACAGTAGCACCCGCTAAGAAACCCCCAAGCGCTTCTGGACCTAATAAAAATCCAACTAATAATGGAGATACAATAGTGATTGCACCAGGTAACATCATTTTTTTAAGAGATGCCTCGGTAGAAATCGCCACACACTTATCGTATTCTGGCTTACCGGTGCCTTCCATAATACCAGGAATAGTACGAAACTGACGACGAACTTCTTCAACCATAGACATAGCCGCTTCACCAACCGCTCTAATAGCTAAAGAAGAGAATATAAAAGGAATCATTCCACCTACAAATAAGGCAGCTAATACATCCGCTTTATAAATATCGATATGCTGGTTCTCAGGCATTGCCACACCCACAAAGGCAGCAAATAGTGCAAGTGAAGTTAATGCAGCAGAAGCAATGGCAAAACCTTTACCACTAGCAGCTGTAGTATTACCAACCGCATCTAAAATATCTGTTTTTTCACGAACCTCAGCAGGTAACTCACTCATTTCTGCGATACCACCTGCATTATCTGCGATAGGACCAAATGCATCAATGGCAAGTTGCATACCCGTTGTTGCCATCATACCTGCGGCAGCAATCGCCACACCATATAAACCTGCACAATAGAATGAACCAAAGATACCAGCTGCTAGTACTAAAATTGGCAAGAAGGTAGACTCCATACCAATCGCTAAACCACCAATAATATTGGTTGCATGTCCAGTGCTTGATTGTTTGATAATGCTTAATACTGGACGCTTACCCATTGCTGTGTAATATTCAGTAATGATGCTCATTAACACACCTACAACAAGTCCTACACCAATTGCGCCCATTACACCGTTTCTTGTAAATTCTAAACCACGTAAGTACATGGTTTCAGGTAATACATTGCCTACTAAGAAATAACAAACTACTGCTGTTAAAACCATAGAACCATAGTTACCCATGTTCAGTGCGTTTTGCACAGTTGCCGTATTTAAACCCGCTTTATCACTAATTCTTACAAATAAGGTTCCGATGATTGATAAAATAATACCGATACCCGCAATTAGCATTGGTAATAAAATAGGAGATAGGCCACCAAATCCATCATCCAATGTCGCTTTATTAGCACCTGTAACTTCTTGACCTAATACCATTGTTGCTAATACAGTTGCAACATAAGAACCAAATAAATCGGCACCCATACCTGCAACGTCACCTACGTTGTCACCCACGTTATCTGCAATAGTTGCAGGATTACGAGGATCATCTTCAGGAATACCAGCTTCAACTTTACCTACTAAATCTGCACCAACGTCTGCAGCTTTGGTATAAATACCACCTCCAACACGCGCAAACAAAGCGATAGATTCAGCACCCAAAGAAAATCCAGTTAAAACTTCTATAGTACGTAACATACCTTGTGTATCACCTGTTGGTGAGAAGTAATGTTTTAAAATCAAAAACAATCCACCTAAACCTAAAACAGCTAAACCAGAAACACCCATTCCCATTACAGAACCACCTGTAAAAGATACTTTAAGTGCACGTGATAAACTAGTTTTAGCAGCTTCTGCAGTACGAACGTTTGCTTTAGTTGCAATTTTCATACCAATATAACCAGCTGTTGCACTAAATACCGCACCAATCACAAAAGCAATGGAAATACTCCAGTGGCTTGACTCATTCGTATTTGCCATAAAACCAAGTAATAAGGCCACAATAACAACGAAATAAGCAAGGATTTTCCACTCTGCTTTTAAGAATGCCATCGCACCTTCAGCAATAAAGTCACTGATTTCTTTCATTCTGGGGTTACCAGCATCTTGCTTAGATACCCATAAAAATTTAACGAGTGTGTAAAGGAGACCAATAAGTCCCATCGCCGGAACGGCATAAAACAACATGTTGTTCATAATCGATTGGATCTAGTAAAAAATTAGATTTTAAAAGTCTGCAAAAATAAGGGTAATTGGCTTAAAATCACCCAATTTGGCCACCTGTTTGTTTAAAGTTTTTAGGTAATGGATTGATTATTCGACCAGGGAGGTGGAATCAAAACCTGGCAAAAAGGAAGCTGCTATGTTCTTGGCTTTGTATATATTACGGTTGAATCTATTTCCTAATACGATGATAGTGGCTGTGTCTTTGATAAAACGGGTAAATACCGAATTATTACCGTGCCACCAACCATTATGGTATACGATTTTTTGATCTGCTTGATCAATCATCCGCCATCCTAGTCCATAATTATGTATAGAAGGCTTGTCGTTACTATTTGGCTCGAAGGCCATTTGTAGTGTTTTTTGTTTGACATAAGCCCCACTATAGAGTGCTTTATCCCATAAAAAAAGGTCGCGAACAGTACTATATATATTTTTATCACCATATATACAGTCAAATTTTTCAATAGTATATGGGTTATTATTGGCATCATATGATGGCTGATAATTATCAATATTTTTTTGAGAAAAAACAAAGGTATTTGTCATTCCCAATGGGGTAAAAATGGATTCCTTTAAAAAAGTAGGGTAGTCTTTTCCAACTATTTTTTCAATTACCAATGCCAAGAGCGAAAAATTAGTATTTGAATAATTGAACGAACTATTTGGCTTAAATAATAAGGACGGCTTGTATTTAACTACAAAATCAAGCATATCCTGATTTTGAATTAGACCAGGCTTTACAACAACAGGAAGTTGTACAGTACGAGTTTGGGTAACCCATTTACCTTTTTTTCCTTTAATCTTATATGACTGAATTTGTTTATCTACCATAAAATAGGCATAGTTATTTATACCACTTCGATGGTTTAGAAGCATTCTTACCGTAATTTCTGGATACGGGAATCCAGGCAAATAACTAGCAACCGTTTTGTCCAATTCAATTTTACCTTCTTCCCAAAGCTTTAATATAGCCATAGCAGTGAAGGTTTTAGAGGTAGAAGCAATATGAAATGTAGAGTTAGGAGTTATAGGTGATTTTGACTTAAAATCAAAGTAGCCTTTATAGTCTTCATATAAAATTTGTCCATTTTTTGCTACTAGGATTGAACCATTAAAATCATGATTTCCAAGGATATTTTGATATGATTCTTTAATCTGTAAAGTTAATTTTTCTTTGGCTGTTGAATCCAAAACCAACTTAGCATCGTACTGAAGGTTGTTAGGTTTCGGCTTCCCACCACAAGCAATGATAACAAAGAAGATAGAGAACGAGTATAATAATTTAGCAACCATATGTTAGTTTTCTGGTGTTGCTAAATTATTAAATTAAAATATTCGAGACACAAACGTGAATAACTGTTGACCAAACCAAACTTTCTACACACAATTACTTAAATTTGCAAACATGAGTAAGCAAGCATTAACCAGTTTCCCTAAAGAGAAAATTAATATTTTATTTTTAGAGAATATTAGCGAAAAAGCAGTTCAGCAATTCAAGCAAAATGGATATGCCAACGTTAAAAAAATAGCTGGTGCACTTAGTGAAGATGAACTCATTAAAGAAATTAAAGACGTTCATTTAATTGGGATTCGTTCAAAAACACAAATTACCCCAAAAGTTTTAGCTGCTGCAAAAAAATTACAAGCCATTGGCTGTTTTTGTATTGGCGTCAATCAAGTTGATATTAAAGCAGCTTCCAAAAAAGGTGTGGTAGTTTTTAATGCTCCTTATAGTAATACAAGAAGTGTTGCAGAACTTGTTATTGGAATTTCTGCCATGCTCATCCGTCGTATTTCAGATAAAAATATGGCAGCACATAATGGCACTTGGATGAAAGAAGCCAAAGGTAGTTATGAACTTCGTGGAAAAACTTTAGGCATCATTGGTTATGGAAATATTGGCTCACAAGTTAGTGTGCTAGCAGAAGCGATTGGCATTAAAGTAATGTTTTATGATACCGAAACAAAACTCCCATTAGGTAATGCAGTGCCTGCAAAAAATTTAAAAGAATTACTAACTGCTTCTGATATTGTTTCATTACACGTACCTGAAACACTTCAAACAAAAAATTTAATCAATAAAACCAACCTTAAATATTTTAAGAAAGGAGCGTTATTATTAAACTATGCCAGGGGAGAAGTAGTTGACTTAAAAGCCTTAGCAGAAGCTATTAAAGATGGAATTATTGGCGGTGCAGGTATTGATGTTTTTCCAGTAGAACCAGAAAAAAATGGTGATGCTTTTACCACACCATTACAAGGGTTACCAAATGTTATTCTAACACCACATATTGGTGGATCCACAGAAGAAGCACAACAAAATATTGGTGAAGACGTAAGCAAAAAATTATTTCAATACCTAGAACGTGGAATCACAAATGGTTCACATTCTGTTCCTTCAATTGCACTTCCACCTGTAGAAGGTGCACACCGCATATTACATATGCATAACAATGTACCGGGTGTGTTGAGTGCTATTAATACGGCACTTTCTAAAAACAATATCAATATTGTGGGTCAATATTTAAAAACCAATGAAGAAATTGGATACGTTGTTTTAGACGTAGATACCAAATTATCTAAACGTGCATTGGAACTTTTAAAAGAAGTCAAAGAAACCATCAAGGTTAGAATGCTGTACTAATTTGTAGCGTTAATTTATGCAATTGCTTCAAGCATCGTTTTAATATCCGCTGCATCTACTAGCATATTTTGCAAATTTTCTTTCATTGACTCTTTGGCAAATTGCATATTGGTTGGCACCACTTTTCTTGCCGACGAATGAAATTCCTTTGCCTTTGTTACCTGCTTAATATTCTTAATATTATTGCCTCTTACGCCACTGCCTGGCATGATTATAATTTTGTCGCCCGCTTCCCTTACAAGTGTTTGTAAAAGATCTAATGCATTAGGTGCACTTGGTACTTGACCACTGGTTAATATTCTTTTACAACCCGTTTCAATAATATCATGTAAGCCTTTTATAGGATCATTACACCTATCAAACGCGCGGTGAAACGTAACAGCCATTGGTGCAGCAAGGTCTACAAGTATTTTAGTACGTGCTTTATCGATACTGCCATCCGGCAATAACAATCCAATTACGACACCTGCAAAACCAAGTTCCTTACAAATTTGAATGTCATTTTTCATGACTTCAAACTCTGCGTTTGTGTATAAAAAATCACCTCCGCGGGGTCTTATAATTGGAAAAACAGGAATGGAAATTGTTTTTGCTACAACAGTTAAAGTGCCATAAGATGGGGTAGTGCCACCCTCATTTGGATTTTCACAAAGCTCTAAACGGTTGGCACCAGCGGCTTCTGCAGCAATAGCAGATTCGATATTAAAAACAGCAACTTCAAGCATAGATATAATTTTGTACGCGTAAAATTAAAGGATGTGTTTACCGTCCACTAAAATATTAGAATCATCGCCTGTACAAACAGCAAAGTTGAAACCTTTTTGAATACAGTATCCACCATATTCACCACGCTTATTGATGGCAATAAATCCAACCTGAATATCACGCGCTTTATCACCTTTAATTTTTATAATTCGCTCAACCGCTTTCTTACAAGCCTGCTCTGGAGAATTACCCATACGCATCAGTTCAACTACTAAATGAGATCCACAAATACGAATTACATCTTCACCCTGACCCGTTGCAGTTGCAGCACCAATTTCATTGTCTACAAATAAACCAGCACCAATAATAGGAGAATCGCCAAGGCGTCCACGCATTTTAAAACCCATACCAGATGTGGTACAGCTACCACTTAAATTACCGTTGGCATCTAACGCCACCATACCAATGGTGTCATGGTTCCAGTTGCCATTATCTAATTTTTTTGGTGCAAATGCAGATTGAGATTTTAAATTGTAACCCGAGTTTTCAATATTAATAACGGGCTTGTATTCACTTTTTTCAA
>JBIIZN010000004.1:0-29239 GCA_044346275.1 Sediminibacterium sp. | reverse complement strand
CCTAACACAAGTCAAGTTGCTGTTGGATTAAACCTTTCGTTCTAAGCTTTACATAACCAGTTAAATGAAAATGAAAATGAAAAAATTATTAATAAAAAATATGGTCGCTTTTGCCGCTATCCTTACGTTAGGATCTTGCGAAAAAAGACTTGACCTATATCCGTACAACAGTATTGAGTTATCTCAATCTTTTAAAACGGTTAAGGATGCAGCCACTTGGAACACAGGTTTATACTCTGATTTTCGTGGTAGAGTGTATGGTTCTTACAACATCTCTCAAGATGTACAAGCAGACCAATTAAACGCAACCCTAGACTTTGGTAACAGAAACGGTAACCCGCACAGATGGGGAACTAGCTTTTTGTCTGATGATGGTGCTTTAAGTGGTGCTTGGCAGGGTTATTATTTTGCATTAAGAAACATCAATACTTGTATTGCAGGCTTTGAGAAAATCAAAACCAATACAGCAGCAGAAGCTACAACGCTTAACAAATACAAAGGTGACGCTTACTTAGCGCGCGCTTACTACTATTCAGAGTTGATTTTGCGTTTTGCAAAACCTTACGATAGAGCAACCGCTGCTACCGATTTAGGTGTGCCTTTGGTTTTAGAGTTTAACATCAATGCAAGACCTGCTAGAGCAACGGTACAAAAAGTGTATGATCAAATTTTGTCTGATATTGCTACTGCAAAATTAAACCTAGCTTCAACTGCTGGAACTCCAGGTGCAACAAGATTTACCATTGACGTGGCTACTGCTTTAGAAGCTCGCGTACGTTTACACATGCAAGACTGGACAGGTGCAATGGCTGCAGCAAATACTATTATCACAAGTAATAGATACCCGCTTTTAAATACACTGACTAATTTAAATAACATGTGGACCAACGATTTGGCTACAGAAGTTATTTTTAATTCTGCAGTTGTTAAGCAAACAGAATCTGCAAACACCAATTCTATTTACTTAGGATTTAATGGTGCAACAGGTAAGTTTACACCGGATTTTATTCCAACTGTAGACTTTGTTAATTTATATGCTGCATCTGACTTAAGAAGACAAGTATATTTAAAGCAACTTCCAGTGATTATACAAGGTGTTAACTACCCTACTATGTGGTGTGTTAATAAATTCCCTGGTAACCCAGCTTTATTTACAGGTGCATTTACCAACTACCAACACGCTCCAAAAGTATTCCGTTCTGCAGAGCAGTTCTTGATTTATGCAGAAGCTGCTGCTAACGCAGGTGGTGCTAGTGAAGCGCTTGCTTTATCTACACTCAATACCTTACGTGTTGCTAGAGGTTTAACAGCATTGTCTGGTTTAACAGGCGCTGCTTTAATGACTGAAATCAGAAACGAAAGAACCAGAGAGTTAGCTTTCGAAGGTTTCCGTTTATTTGATTTGAAGCGTTGGAAGTTAGGCTTTACAAGAGGTACACCTCAAGATTTAGGTGCTATCAATACAACGCCTGCTACTAGCTATCACCAAATTAATGTAGCTGCTAGTAATCCTCAGTTTGTATGGGGTATTCCTACTTATGAAATTAATATCAATACCAACCTAGTTCAAAATCCAGGATGGTAATTGTTTCATACATTACAAAAAAATGGCGCTCGATTTCGAGCGCCATTTTTTTGTATGCCTAATGCTATTTTATTTTAAAACAGCTGCTAATGTTTTTTCTAAGTCTTGACCACGTAAACTGCTCGCAATAATTTTACCAGAAGGATCTACAAGCACATTAAATGGAATACCATCAAAACCATATAAAGGCACCATAGTTGATTCCCACTGCTTTAAATCACTTACTTGTTTCCAGTTTAATCCATCGTTTTTAATGGCCTTTATCCAAGCTTCTTTGTCATTGTCTAAAGACACGCCTAAAATGGTAAAGTTTTTATCTTTAAACTTATTATAAGCAGCTACTACATTTGGATTTTCTTGTCTGCAAGGCCCACACCAACTAGCCCAAAAATCTACCAGTACATATTTTCCTTTTAAAGAAGACAATGAAAAGGCTTTACCATCTATGTCAGGTAAATTAATTTCAGGGGCTTGCTTATTTAATAACGCATAAGCATTAGCTGTGCTTGGAGCTGCTTTTTGAACCGTCATCAGTGCCTTGATTTTAGCAAGACCTGTATGTTCTTTAAATTTAGTAGCAGCCTTTACTACAAGTTGTTTAACTGCTTCTTCTGGCATTGTTCTTGTAGCCATGCCAATGGCATAATAGATAGCCGCAGGACTCTTCGAGTTATTAATAAATTCATTGACGATATTATTAATAGAAACAAACTCCTTGTCTCTCTCATTTTTTAGTACCTGCAGCAGGCTATCAGAGCCAGACTGTTGGGCATTGTCTAATTTATTAATTGTTAATACTAAAATAGAGTCAGCTACACTATATTTCGAAAATAATGTTTGCAGGCTTTTAGTCGCTTCCGACTCCTCAATCTCATAATTTCTAGGTTGATTTACATCGATATTAATGCGGATGCTTTTTTTATCATTTACAAGTAATACTTCAGGCCCTCTCTCCAAGGATAGTCTGTAGAGGCCTTCTTCTAAAGCAGTTGCTCGTAGCTCAAATTTTCCATTTTCTTCTAAAGTAGCAGAGTCTAGTATTAAAGGTTCTGATCCCGCAAAAGGCAATTCTTGCAAATAAATTTTTTGACTACCTCCGTTACTTACCTTACCACTTACTGTAAATCCGCCGTATTTTTTTTCGGTACAGCCAAACAAAATGGTTACTGCAATTAGAGATACACTAATTGTTTTTTTCATGATTGATGTATTGATTAATAATTATTTATTTAATTTTTTTAAGAGCATATCGTTGACTTTATTTGGATCTGCTTGACCCTTACTTATTTTTTTAACTGCACCTATAAACAAACCTATAAGTCCTTTTTTACCCTTTTGGTATTCAATCACTTTGTCTGGCATACTTGCAATAGCAGCATCTATCCATGCTTCTAAGGTATCTGAGTCATTTACTTGTAGCAAATTTAGTTCTGTAGCAACTGCTAAAACATCGGTTTTTTTGCCATCTACTAATTGAGATAGTATTTTAGAGGCAGCCACCGAAAAATTTAATTGACCAGCATCTATTAGTTGAATAAGATCCGCCAGTGTATTAGGTTGTAGCGCAAGCTCTCTATAATTTAGCCCCGCTTCATTTAAGTATGATTTAATGGGACCTAGCATCCAATTAGCTACTGATTTATATTGATTCGTGTGTGCAGCGGTGGCTTCAAAGTACTGTGCAGTAGGGAGTGATTCGCAAATTTGAGCCGCATCATATGCATTCAATAGATACTGCTTCATTAATTTTTCTTCTAGTGCAGCAGGCAAAACTGGTAAGCCTAATTTTATTTCATTAATATACGCATCACTTAATACAAAGGGGGCTAAATCTGGATCTGGAAAATAACGGTAATCATTTGCTTCTTCTTTGTCCCTGATCGCAAATGTAGTGTCGTTGGATGCATCAAAACTTCTGGTTTGTTGGATAATAGTCCTGCCGGATTCAAGTATTTCAACGAGTCGAGCAATTTCAAATTCAATTGCTTTTTTTACATTCCGAATAGAATTTAAATTTTTTACTTCAACTCTAGTGCCTAGCTTCTTTTCGCCTTTTAGTCGCACTGACACATTGGCGTCACATCTTAAAGATCCTTCCTCCATATTTCCATCACAAATGCCAAGCCACTGTACTAGTTTTCTGATTTCAGTTATATAGGCAAATGCTTCTTCGGCACTATTTAAATCAGGCTCCGTAACTATTTCAATTAAGGGGGTACCAGCTCTATTTAAATCTATGAGGGTATGTGAGGGGTCAATATCATGAATACTTTTTCCCGCGTCTTCCTCTAAATGAATTCTATTTAATTGAACAAAGCGCTTTGAACCCTCTATTTGTATGGGAACTTTTCCGCCTGCGCAAATAGGAGTGGTGTGTTGAGAAATTTGATAACCTTTAGGAATGTCTGGGTAGAAATAATTTTTTCTAGCAAAGTAGTTTTCCTTAACAATGATGGAATTACAAGCGAGTCCCATTTTAATGGCAAACTCAACTGCTTTTTTATTGGTTTTTGGAAGACTACCCGGGTGTCCCATTGTGATGGGGCTAATTTGGGTATTTGGAGGATTGCCAAATGTAGTGGCGTCTGAACAAAATAGCTTGCTGTTGGTAGCTAGCTGTGCATGTACTTCTAACCCGATAACTGCTTCATATTGATTGCTTGAGGTCATCTCAAACAAAAATAAGACTAGTTACCGGGTTATCGTACAATTGGTAAGGTTATATATTGGCCTTCTTTACTTTTTTTGGAATTTTAATAGACACTTCTTTAGACTTGCCATCACGTGTTAACTTTAATGCGATGGTGTCGCCTGCTTTTAAATTAGCAGCTTTTTCTTGTAAAGTAGCTACATCACATATAGATGAACCATCAACAGATGTAATGATATCATTTTTTGCGATACCTGCTTTTGCAGCTGGAGATCCTTCTGTAACGTCTAATACTTTGGCACCAGAACCTTCCGTAACATCTTCTATACTGATACCCATTTTTGGACCATCATCAAACATAAATTGACCAAAATTCTCACCCATTTTGCTCATATCAAGCGGCATGCCTTTTACGATTTTTAGTTCGCCAACTTTTCCATCTAATATAGGAAGTGGGGCATTCATGTCATCAGTTTTGAACATCATCACTTTTGGAATACCAGGTACACTACCCATTAATTCTGGTAACTTAACCCCATCAACGGGCTTACCATTAATAGTAACTTTTCCATTTTCAACAATCACCGTCATTTTTTGAGGGCCATCAGCCTTTCCATGAACGATGGTGGTATCCATTGTTTTTACAATGACAACCTTTTTTTCTTCTTGTGCGTTAGCAGCTGTTACTAGTAAGCAGCCTGCTGTAAGTAATGAAATAATTTTAGTCATAGTCTTGGTTTTTTTATTGTTTCAAAGATATTTTTTTTACCCTCTAAGAAGGTTTACTTTAACAAATTCTTTACATTTTCAATTACCTGTGTCAAATTGCTAGAATCCTGCCCACCAGCAGTTGCTAGGCCTTTTTGGCCACCACCACCACCTTTAATAAGCGGTGCAACTTGTTCCTTGATGATTTTTTGCGCTTCCAATCCTTTCGTATGCTGTAGTGCATCATCAACTGAAACAGCTACGGCAGCTTTTCCTTCAATATTGGCAGCGAGAACTACTAGTAAGTTTGTATGATTTCCTTGTAACTCTGTACATAATTTTTTAAGACCATCAGGGTTACTAACTGTTACAACAGCACCAATAAAATGAGTATCGCCAATTGAAGCTACTGTATTTTCTAATTCTTTTTTAATTGCAACAAGCACCTGCGCTTCATAAGACTCAATGCGTTTTTTTAACAACTGCAAATCGGCAACCATTTGTTGCACTGCTTTAACAGGTTCTTTGGTATTTTTTACAAGTTCCTTAATGGTTTCTAGCTCCGCTAATGCTTCGTTAACCTGTGTTGTAGCGCCTTCGCCGCACACAGCTTCAATACGTCTTACGCCAGCTGCTACCGCAGATTCGCTTCTTAATTTAAAAAAACCAAGTGCGCCTGTTGCCCCAACATGGGTACCACCACATAGTTCAATAGAATAATTTGGATCCATGATCACCACCCTTACGGTATCACCATACTTTTCGCCAAACAAAGCCATAGCACCCAGCGCCACTGCTTCATCTTTGGTCATCTCTTTGATGACTACCGGGATGTTAGCTCTAATTTTTTCGTTGATGATGTCTTCGATTTGTTGTAATTCCTCGTCACTCACTTTTGCAAAATGAGAAAAGTCAAAACGAAGTTGTGCAGCATTTACTAGGCTACCTTTTTGTGCCACATGCGTACCCAGCACATATCTTAAAGCAGCGTGTAATAAGTGTGTCGCACTATGATGTGCGCAAATACTTTTTCGAATGTCTGTATTTACTTTGGCTACTACTGATCCTTCCAAACTAGTTGGAATCTCGGTGGTAAAATGAATGATTAGGTTGTTTTCTTTTTTGGTATCAATTACATCGATGCTAGATCCTTCAAATTCAAGTACACCAATATCTCCAACCTGTCCACCAGATTCGGCATAAAATGGTGTGGTCTCTAAAACAATTTGATAGCCTGTAATTCCTTTACTTGTTACTTTTCTGTACTTCGTAACAGTAGTCGTACAAACCTTATCGGTATAGCCAATAAATGTTTGATGCTCGCTATCATGAACAATAACCCAGTCTGCAGCATCTATTGCTGTTGCGGCTCTACTTCTATTTTTTTGCTGCTGCATTTCTGCTTCAAAACCTTTTTCATCAACTGCTAAATTATTTTCTTGTGCAATTAAACGGGTAAGGTCTATTGGAAATCCGTAGGTATCAAAAAGTTCAAATGCAGCTTTGCCTTCTATAACACTGCTGTTAGAGGCTTTCATGAGTTCATCTATTCTTTTAAGTCCTTTGTCTAAGGTTCTTAAAAATGAATCTTCTTCTTCTCTTACCACTTTTGTTACAAATTCTTGTTGTGCTGCTAATTCAGGAAACACATCAGAAAATTGGGCTGCTAATATTGGCACCAATTGAAAAAGTAATGGCTGCTTGTAATCGAGGTAGGTATAATAATAACGAACAGCTCTTCGTAAAATACGTCTAATCACATAACCAGCGCCAGTATTGGAAGGCAGTTGTCCATCAGCAATGGTAAATGAGATCGCTCTAATATGATCTGAGAGCACTCTAAATGCTACCGCTTCTTTACTATCGCTTCTATCATATGTTTTTCCAGTGATGGTAGCTACTGCATTTATGGTACCGCTAAATACATCGGTATCATAATTACTTTGCTTGCCTTGTAGCACGCGTACAAGACGCTCAAATCCCATACCGGTGTCTACGTGTTTTGCAGGAAGTGGCTCAAGGGTTCCGTCTTTTAAACGGTTGTATTGCATGAATACATTGTTCCAAATTTCAATTACTTGCGGATGATCTTTGTTAACAAGATCTCTGCCTGGAATTAATTTTCTTTCTTCATCAGATCGGCAGTCTACATGTATTTCTGAACATGGACCACATGGACCTGTGTCTCCCATTTCCCAAAAATTATCTTTTTTATTTCCAAAAATAATTTTGTCTTCAGGTACCAATCTTTTCCAAGCTTCGAATGCAATAGTAGACATGGGTATACCTTCTGATTCGTCACCTTTAAATACAGAAACGTATAAGCGGTCTTTATCAATCTTATATACATCTGTAAGTAGTTCCCAACTCCAAGCAATGGCTTCATCTTTAAAATAATCACCAAAGCTCCAGTTGCCTAACATTTCAAACATGGTATGGTGGTAGGTGTCAACACCCACTTCTTCAAGGTCATTGTGTTTACCGCTCACGCGTAAACATTTTTGGGTATCTACAATGCGTTTATATTCAGGCTTGCGATTTCCTAAAAAGTAATCTTTAAATTGATTCATGCCGGCATTGGTAAACAAAAGGGTTGGGTCATTTTTAACCACAATCGGGGCAGATGGTACAATCTGATGTTTTTTAGAAGCAAAAAAGGCTAAAAATTCTTTTCTTATCTCGGCACTGGTCATCATAAAAGGGTACAAATTTAAATATGCTAATTTTATAAGATAGGTAGCTATCTTTGTTATTCATTATTATAGCCCCAAAGGTAAGGAATTGAGCCTTTAGCTACTGATACCAATGCCTCTATGCGCAAAATAAAATATTACTATAATACCCATACCCTTCGGTTTGAAAAGCTCGAGAGGCCTCTTCGGGTCCGCTTATTGCAGGTATTTGGATTCATTGCAGCTTCAATAGTTACTGGAATTATCATTTTTGCTATTGCTTTTCAATATATTGATTCCCCCAAAGAAAAATTACTACGTCAACAAAATGAAGACCTCAAGGAGGGATATGCAGTTATTGAAGAGCGAATCAAGCAGCTTGAATTAAAGATGGGGGAAATTACCAATCGTGACAACACGGTGTATCGATCCATTTTTGAGGCAGACCCTATTGCTGATAGTGCACGCATTAAGGATATGGAACAGAAAAAAGAGGTGCAGCTTGTTCAACGTATGGGATCTACCAATTTATTGAATACAATTATTGATCAACTCAATAATTTGTCTCTTCGAATAGCTTTTCAAGAAAAATCATTTAATGAGCTAATTGAAATGGTTAATAATAAAGCTAAATTATTGGCTGCTATTCCTGCCATTCAGCCTATTAGTAATAAACAATTATCCCGGATTGCTTCAGGTTTTGGTTTCCGGATTGATCCTATTTATAAAACACCAAAATCCCATATGGGGCTCGACTTTGCCGCTCCAACTGGCACCCCAATTTATGCAACATCTGACGGTATTATAAAATTCTCCGGATTCTCTACAAATGGGTATGGAAATCATGTTATAATTAGTCATGGTTTTGGTTATGAAACATTGTATGGACATATGGTTAGAGTTAGTGCTACACAGGGTCAGCAAGTAAAAAGAGGGCAAGTAATTGGTTATGTTGGTAGTACTGGAAAAAGTACAGGCCCGCATTTGCATTATGAAGTGCACAAGTCGGGTGTGCAAGTAGATCCGATTAACTTCTTTTATAATGATTTAACACCGGCGCAATTTGACAGACTTTTAAAAATGGCAGCTGCTAATAATCAAAGCCTAGACTAAAAATATGGAACCAGGTGTACGCAAATATTTAATTAGAATTGTAAATACCTTATCCATGTTTTTATTGTGGATGGCGGTTAATTCATGCGCGGGTATCATGTATGGTGCTGCTTATTGGGAAAGTAGTTTTAACACTACCAATCTTATTTTTTATACTTGGCTTTTATTAAGTACAGGATTACTAATTTGGTATCTCTACAAGAAATGGAAGGATCCTATCGATTACAGCGAAGAATAGTTACTTATCCTTACCATCTAGTATAATAGGTGTGTTTCCTTTTCCCATCACAATTACTTTTGAATTAGGAGAAGTGATAAGTCCCTTCATCATTTGTATTTGTTCGTATTGTAATTGCTTATCATTTAAGCCTGTGCTAATAATGCGTTGATAATCTGTAATGCCCTGTGCTTCTACACGCTTTCGCTCCGCTTCTTGCTTTTCCTTTTGAAGTACAAACTCCATTTTTTGTGCATCTTGCTCTGCCTTAATTTTTTCTTCAATAGATGTTTTAACGTTGTTAGGAAGAGTGATGTTTCTGAGCAATAATTGCTCAAGTATCAAACCTCTTTTTTTAAAATCGGCTTCGATGCTTGTAAATATTCTATTCTGAAATTGATCCCGCTTTGTAGAGTATAAGTCAATGGCAGTATAGTATACAGCGTTATCTCTAATTTTTGTTCTTGTAAGGGGCCTTACAATTTTATCCTTATAATCGAGACCTGTTTCTCTTATTAACCTTGGCGCTTCTGCCCCAACAACGCGGTATAAAACAGTGAGGTCGATGGTAACTTCTAACCCGTCAGAGGTAAGTACACGAATGGCATCATCTCCTTCTTTTTCGCCCTCATTATGCACCCCACTCATGGTGTAGTTGAGCGTTTTGATATCTACATTGTAGACGTTTACGAGTGGGTTAATAAAATTGAGTCCGGGGGTAAGTACCACATTAGAAACTTTACCAAATAAACTCGAAACACCTATCTGACCCGCATCTATTTGTTTGATACAAGCATTAAGTGCGCCAATAATAATTAGTACAACACCAACACGATACCCCTTCCTATTTTTTGCAATTCCTCTTTTTGCTTAAGAATAAAAATACCTGTGATAAGAACAATAATGCCTAAAATAAAGAGTACCATAGTATATAAATTTTATTATGTTTAATTAACTGCTATGGTCTTGAATAACAAACCATTTACCTTTTATTTTTTGAAATAACAATGTAAAAAAACCACTAATATCACCTTTACTTCTTTGTAATGACCATTTGCCTAAAACGCGGTAATGTTTTTTTTCGATAGGTGTTACAGCAAGTAATGTGAATGTTAGCTTACCCATTGAAGCAGTGTCAGGGTAGCCCTTTTTATAATTGTTTAGTGTATTATTAAATCCATAAGTAGGACCGCTTTTGCCAACAAATAAAAGGGAGTCGGAAGGCAAGTACCCCTCCATAAAACCAACTAAATTTCCTTCATTCCATGCCTTTGTTTGCGCAGCTAGAAGCGCTCTGATGGCCTTCTCGTTTTTATTGTATGTTGGCGTTATTTTTTGCCCCGAAGATTGAAGTGAAAAAGCCAGTAAAAACAAGGTGAGCATACGAGATAGCATAAACCGTTCAATTTTACACTAATCTACTACTTCTAATTGGTTTTGAAAGATAATTTAGGGTTTGTAACTTTCAGTATGTCATACAAAAAACATTTGCAAATGGATAAGCGGCTAGCGCCCATTTTAAAAGGCGAAACGCATGTATTAGCGCTCCAGAAAAACATTCCAATTAGGCTTATGTCAAGCATTATTAGTCAGCAACTGAGCACAAAAGTAGCAGCAATTATATTTGAACGTTTTTTATCATTATTTCCAGCCAAAAAACCAACCATTCAAAAAGTACTAGATACGCCAGAAGCAACACTTAGAGGGATAGGAATTAGTTATGCAAAGATTAACTATATCTATTCGGTTGCAAATTTTTGTAAGGTGCATAAAATCACAGATAAAAAACTACATCAGCTCTCCAACAAAGAAATTATTGATTTGCTCACTCAAATAAAGGGTGTTGGTAAATGGACGGTAGAAATGCTACTTATGTTTTCGCTGGGCCGCGAAGATGTATTTGCGGTTGATGATTTAGGAATTCAGCAAGCAATGACTAAGCTATACCAATTAGATCCTGCCAATAAAAAGGCATTAAAAGCAAGTATGTTGGCTCTATCCGAAGCTTGGAGCCCTTTTAAAACCTATGCCTGCCTTCATTTGTGGCGCTGGAAAGATGAAAAATAATAAGTGTGCATTAAACTATTATTACTTTAGGCCGTCGAAGTAGATACCTTTAGCCTATGAACTTACATCTAGATGACACCAGTTTACTTGCTGCATTTCACAATGATGCCACCAAAGAAAAAGGTTACAATGGCATTGTGAAAAAGTACCAGGAAAAATTGTACTGGCATATTAGACGTATGCTTGTAAGCCATGAAGACACCAACGATGTGTTACAACTGGTACTTGTAAAAGTTTGGAAAGGGCTTGAAAGTTTTAGAGAAGACAGCAAATTATATACCTGGATGTACCGTATTGCTACCAATGAGACACTTACTTTTATCGAAAAAGAAAAAAAGAGAGCCATAGTTACATTGGATCAAGATTCAGATATGTTTGGTGACAAAATAAAAGCAGATACTCATTTTGATGAAAATCAATTGATTTGGCGTTTACAGCTTGCTATTAAATCATTACCTGAAAAGCAGCAGCTCGTTTTTAATTTACGCTATTATGACGAAATGCCTTATCATCAAATGAGTGAGCTGTTAGATACCTCAGAAGGTGCGCTAAAAGCAAGTTACCATCATGCTGCAAAAAAAATTGAAGAATTTATCAAAAGTTATTAAACCTAAGAGGTAAGCTAACGTCTATTAGATAGCCATGCATCAAGATAAAACCATACACGAAGAACTAGAAGCATTAAGCCCAATTTGGATGACCATTCAATCCAAGATGCCTTATATAGTGCCAGCCAATTATTTTGAAACGCTGCCAAGTATTGTGCGTGCGAAAGTAGAAGCCGAAGCTGTATACAAGGAGCTTGAATTAATTGCACCTTTATTAAATACAATACCTAAGCAAACAGGATATCAAATACCAGTTTCACAAGAAAAACTGTTGCCAGTAAATACACCTGTAAAAATGTTAGCATGGCCTAAATTCGCCCTAGCAGCGGCCCTCATTGGAATTATGGTGCTTGCAAATTATTTCTATACAAGTAAAAAAGAAAGCTTTGATTACGCTGCTTATATTGGTGCAGATCCTGCTCAAATTATTCAAACGATTAGTGATTCTACTTTACTTTCTTATATGAATGTTCATGAAAAACTGATTGTTACACCAGATGCGGCAATACAGGAATATACACTTGAAAGCGATGATGCCTTAATGCAAAATAGTTCTGATCAGGAACTTCTAGAATATATTCAATCAAGTAATTAAATTATCAATTATGAAAAAAATTATTTTCGGTTTTCTACTTTCTATGTTTATTGTAGCAATAAGTAGTGCACAACCACAGGAAAGAACAAAGGGTCCACGTGGCAAAGGAACAAAGCCTAGTAAAGAAAATATAGAAGCATTAAAAGTGGCTTTTATAACCAAGCATTTAAATTTAAATTCCGAAGAGGCACAAAAATTTTGGCCCGCTTATAATGCCTGCATTGAAGAATTAAAAAAGGCACGTCAAGAAAAAAAGGATGATGTGTTGGCTTTTGAAGAAGCAGCATTAAGTATCAGAAAAAAATATAAGAACGATTTCAAAAAAGCATTAGGATCAGAGGAGCGAGCCAATAAAGCGCTTACCGCAGATCGTGCCTTTATGGGCATGATCAAAGAAGAGTTGCAAAATAGAAAAGGGATGCATAAAAAAGATAGCAAACCGCCACCACCTCCTCCAGGTCAGGAAGAACCAACTCTTTAAAGACTATTCCAAATGGGCATTTTAATATCATGGTAAAACAAGAAGGTCCATCCTTCTTGTTTTGCTTTTTCTAGCCATGTTTGTCTGAGTTCCATACATTTTTTCCCATCATAATCGTACTTCGCTACAAACTTGCTTTTCATTTGTTGCAATTGAGGGGCATCATCTCCACCAAAAAATACGGTTTCACTATCTTCGGTAATCCAAAACACTTGATGAAATTTCGAGTGAGCTCCTGTCACTTGGAATTTAATTCCGCCATCAATTTCTCCATCGTCACTATCTAGCCAAACCACTTTACTAAAATCCTGCAGCGGTAAAATATCTTCAGGGATATAAGAAGCCGAGCCTATTCCTGTGGCAAATTCAAATTCCCGTTTTTGAATGTAATACGTAGCGTATGGGAAACTAATGTACCGAGCAGTATTATCCATATTGCTAAAAGTGGTACCCCCAGCATGGTCTTTGTGTAAGTGGCTCATAAGTACCTTAGTTACAGCAGCTGGTTTGATACCCACTTTTTCTAGATTTTCGTGTAATTGTAATAGGCCATTTGTATTTGTATAGCCAAGACCCGTATCAATTAAAATAATATCTTTTCTAGTAACCACAACAAATGGCTGAATTTCTACGAGTAAACTTCCTACAGGCCTATTTTGTAAGGCTTCTGTTTGGGTATTAAAAGGAACAAATACCTTCGATTTGTCAATGGTGAAACTGCCCTCAGATAATGGAGTGATTTGCATAAAAACTTGATTTGCTTAACGTAAAACCATTTGTCTATCGGCGTCTAGTCTGAGCATTATAAAAATTAATACCGTAAAAGTGAGTAGCGATGATCCTCCATAACTTACGAGCGGAAGGGTAATACCCACAATTGGGAAAAGCCCAATAGTCATACTTACATTTACAGCAATATGGAAAAATAAAATACTAGCTACGCAATATGCATATACTCTACTGAAGGTGCTTCGCTGCCTTTCTGCAATGCGTACAATGCGAAATAAGAAATACAAATAAAGACCTAAAAATATGGCACAACCTACAAATCCAAACGCTTCACCTAGTGAAGTAAAAATAAAATCGGTGTCTTGTTCTGGTACATATTTACCTCTTGTTTGCGTACCTTTTAAAAAGCCTCTCCCAAAAAATCCTCCAGAACCAATTGCAATTTTGCTTTGTCTTACATTATAATCATCTGGTTTGCGCGCTGCTTTACCAGTTACTTTTTCGTTTGACTTTTTATTTAGACTACAATCATAATCTTTACCCACCATACTATATATTCTAGTACTCTGGTAGCACTCTAACACATTGTTAAATACATAGGGTACCACATAACGCTGCACACCAATACATAGAATCCAAATAAATAAAACTGCTGCAATGGTAACCAGTTTTTGTTTTTTTCTAACTTGTCTGTACGCTAAAAAAATAATGACTGCTGCTAAAATGGTTAAAGTGATTGATAATGCATCTTTTTCTACGATTAGAGTTGCAAGTGCTAGTATACCAAAGCATGATCCAATAATTAAGAACTGAGCTGGTAAGCCTTCTCTGAACATTGCTATGAGTAAGCTTACATATACTAGTGCTAACCCAAGTTCGTGCTGCAAAATAGATAATGCTGCAGGCGTTAGTGCAATAAGTCCTGCAATAATTTGTGATTTGGTATTTGTAAAATCTATTTCCTGCCGTGAAATAAATTTAGCCAGAGTCAGCGATGTAAAAATTTTGCATAGTTCGGCTGGTTGTAAATTGAACCCACCCACTAAAGGGATCCATGATTTTGACCCATTAATATTTTTTCCAAGCACAAAAGTTGCTAGCATAAGTAGTATGCCTAATAAATAGGAGAGATTTGCAAATGCCGTAAATATTTTACTATCTGTTAATAGTATAAATGTGGCCACAATGGCGCAGACACCTCCAAAAATAAGTTGTTTGCTATAATTTGTTTTTCCACCTAAGAATGTGGCTAACCAATTGGTATCGGCCTTATATTCTACCATAAAAATACACAACACACCAATGGAAACTAAAATAGCATACAGCCAAATAACCGTATAATCTATCCCTTCTCCCGCAAGATTATTATTTTTTCTATTCATCTTTATCTTTGCCTATTTCTTAGTGTTTGTTTTTTTGGTCGAAATTTTATTTGTAGGTTCTTGTTTTATCATAAGACGTTTCATTTGGGGCGGAATCAAATCCATATTGGCCAACTGCTCGATTTTTGCTTTTCTATCCGCATCGGTAATAGAACCCTTTAAATATTTTTCAATAAGCAAACTTGCGATAGGCGCTGCCGATGTAGCACCAAAACCAGCGTTTTCACACATTACCGCAATGGCGATACGGGGATTTTCACGAGGTGCAAAAGCGCCAAAAAAAGCATGATCTTTTAAAGATTCACCTCTGTATGCGTTTTCCACAGTTCCTGTTTTGCCACATACATTGATACCTGGAACTTTTGCGGCCGCGCCAGTTCCAAATTCCATCGTTCCTTGCATACCAGCATGCACTTCTTCAAAAACACTTTCAGCAATATTTTTAGTTTTTTGTTTTACTTTAAAACGAGCAAGCATTTCATAATCGTCACCGCCCTCTATTGAGTCAATTAAGTGAGGCAAATAATACCATCCCTTATTGGCAATTATCGCCATTACATTAGCTAGCTGTGTAAGGGTCGTGGTGATTTCTCCTTGTCCTATAGAGTTAGAAATAATATTACAAGCTTGCCAATTTATACCAAATATTTTTTGATAATATCCTGCAGTAGGAATATTACCATTTCGTTCAGATGGCAGGTCTACGCCTAATTTTTTACCAAGGCCAAATGAATACGCATATTCATTAAATAGCCCAAGTGTAATATCTCTATTATTAACTTTTGCGTTATCTAAAATTTTTCTAAAAACAACCGCAAAATAACTATTACACGATTTTGAAATAGCCGGTTTCAAAGTAAATGTACCTACCGCATGGCATCCCATTTTTCTACCACAGCCGAGATAACTTCCGCCGCAACTCACTGTTGTTTGATCATCAATAACACCTTCTGCCATACCAATGATACCCACTAGTGTTTTGAATGTTGAGCCTGGAGAGTAAGTGGTACTAACGGTTCTATTAAGTAATGGTTTTCTAGGATCATAGTACATCATATCTACTAGATGCTTTTTCCGTTGATTGCCTGTAAGGTAGTTAGGGTTATAGGTGGGGGCACTTACCATGCATAAGATACCACCCGTTTTAGGATCAATCGCTACAATACTCCCCACTTTATTTTGCATCAGTTTTTCTCCAAGTTGCTGAAGCTCTACATCTATACTTGAGTATAGATTTTTCCCAGCAATAGCAGCGGTATCAAATTCTCCTTTCTCCCATGGACCCTGAATTCTTCCTTTATTGTCTCGAATAAATCGTTTGATACCACGTTGGCCCATAAGGATTTTTTCATAACTATTTTCTAATCCAGTTGTCCCAAAGTAATCCCCCATTTCATAGCCCTCATCTTTATGTCTACGTAAAAATCCGGTATCAACTTCTGCTGTGTATCCAAGAATAGCTGCGCCACAATCGTAAGGATAAGACCTTACTGATCTTTCGCTTAATGTAAATCCAGGAAAGCGGTACATATTTTCGTTGAGGCGGGCAAAACTTTCTGTAGTAAGAAGTGATTCAAAAATACTAGGCTTAACAGCTCCATTTTTAAATATTAAATCTCGCATTCTTTTTTTATAAGTAGCCGTATCAATATTTAATAGCGCGCAAAGTGCCATTGTATCTGTTGCTTTAGATTCGGCTGGAATCACCACCAAATCGTAGCTAATCGTATTTTCTAAAATGGCTCTTTTTTTACGATCGAAAATGATACCTCTATCTGGATAAATCACTTTTCTATAAAAGGCATTGTTATCTGCTGCCATTTTATATTTTGTAGAAAAAACCTGGAGATTAATGAGTTGAAGGGTAATTAAAATAAACGCACCTATAAAAATGATTTGTACAATTCTACTTCGATTTTGATTAAATGCGGACATAGGGGTTTACTAAAAATAAGTCGACAAAATGTATTGCAAATTTGATGTAACAAACTCAACAATACATCATTTTATAAAAAAAAACTTATGCATACTTGTGGACAGCAAAAACTAGGCAGCATTGGTTCTGTACTTGCCCTTTCTTAAGAAAAGAAGTTCCGAAAGTACAATCATCATGAAACTCACAAGTGTGGTGCCAACAACCTTGCCTAAAAAGTACACGAAATCGCCAAATTGAAGCCATTCGATGAGCACCAAGTAAAAGTGATGAATAAACGATAGAAAGCCAACATATACGGCATATGGCGCCCAGCCCATACTATTAACGCCAGGCTCAGCGTAGCTTTGCTCGATGGTTTCTTGTGGTAATAGAAGGTTTAATAAATAAGGTCTAATATAGGCAATTAGTACACAGGGAGCGGCATGAAGACCTGTTGTGCCGGTAAAGTAATCAAGAGAGAGGCCAAACAAAAAAGCAACGATTAGTAAGCTTAAATGGTTGATAGAAAAAGGCAACCAGAGAATGTACAAAAAATAGAGGTAGGGTACAATAAACCTATGTAAAGGCGGCACTTCATTAAGTACCACAATTTGTAGCAATAAAAACAATACAAAGCGTATGCTATTTTTAAGTAAGCTATTCACGATTTTTAGAATTGGATTTTTCTAGGTCAAATTGTTCCTGATATCTGAGGTTTTCAACTAAATATACATATTGAAGTGTGAAAAAGTTAGCTGCGGTTCTAATTTTTAAAGTATAAAAATTACTGGAAGGGTCAGCATTTATTTCGGCTACACGACCCACAATTTGATTGGGGGGAAAGTTTGCAGAATAGGTGCTTGTAACAACAGTATCGCCCTTTACCACTTTAGCACTCTTGGAAACGTTTCGTAAAAGAAGGAAGTAAGGGCTGGCGCCATCCCATTCTATACTTCCCGCGTTATTGTCTTTTTTTAACATCGCACTCACCCTGCTATTGCGGTGTAATAAGCTCATTACCTTACTCGTGTTTTTTGAAACTTCTACAACAACACCCACAATACCTTCCGGACTAATAGCAGCCATCCCTTTTTTGACACCTTGTAAACTCCCTCGCTCGAGTATTATAAAATTCGTTTGTAACGAAACAGTATTGCCTATTACTTTGGAAGGTAGCCAATTATATTTTCTGTATTTACTGAGCGAGTCTTTGTACACCGAATCGGTAACAATAAGAATACTCGAATCTGGTGCTGCAATATTTGATCCTAGTAAATTTAGTAACCGTGCATTTTCTTGTGCTAATTTTTCATTGGTTTCTCTTAAAAAAAAGTAACCACGCATATTATAGTATCGCTCGTTAATCTTTGAAGTAGCATCATTCATCTTTGATGAAAAAAAAGTTTGATGCGATGTACTTGCTTGTGTAAGCATATAGATGGCTGCAATTTGCAAAAGCAAAAAGCTTAATAATGTAAAGTGCCGAAGTATGAAATCAAAAATATTTTTCAAGTCAATTTATTAGCGCATGATAAACGGAAAACGCTGATAATTTTTTAGTGCTAAACCAGTACCACGCACAACACTTTTAAGCGGATCTTCTGCTACGTGTACAGGCAGTTTAATTTTTGCACTTAATCTTTTATCGAGTCCGCGGAGTAATGCACCTCCACCTGTGAGGTATAATCCGCGGCGGTAAATATCTGCAGCAAGCTCTGGTGGCGTGGTTTCTAGGGCTTTTAAGATGGCCTCTTCAATTTTAAAAATACTCTTATCAAGTGCTTCTGCAATTTCTTGATAACTCACCATAATTTGTTTTGGAATACCTGTTACAAGATCACGTCCATTAACTGGTAAATCATCAGGCGGGTTATCTAGATCTTTTAAAGCAGCACCCACATTAATTTTAATTTGTTCTGCTGTACGCTCACCAATTAATAAACTATGGTAACGGCGAAGTGCCTCCATAATATCTGCAGTAAATTCATCACCTGCTACACGAATACTTTGATCACAAACAATACCAGCAAGTGCAATAACAGTAATACCCGTTGTTCCTCCTCCAATATCAATAATCATGTTTCCAACCGGCTCTTCAACATCTATACCAATACCTAATGCTGCTGCCATCGGTTCATGAATCATATATACTTCTTTAGCGCCTGCTTGTTCAGCAGAATCTCTTACCGCACGTTTTTCAACTTCAGTAATTGAAGAAGGAATACAAATTACCATACGCCAGCTTGGAGGAAACAATGGTTTTTTAGGGTAGATCATTTTCATCATCTCACGAATCATTAATTCGGCGGCGTTAAAATCTGCAATTACACCATCTTTTAATGGACGAATGGTTCTGATACTCTCATGTGTTTTTTCATGCATCATGAGCGCCTTTTTACCAACTGCTAAAACTTCTTTTAAATTATTGCGGTTTAGTGCAACAATAGAAGGTTCATTTACAACTACTTCGTCGTTGTGAATAATGAGGGTATTTGCTGTCCCCAAATCCATTGCAATTTCTTGCGTAAAAAAGTTAAATAATCCCATGGTATAGTGCGTAAATCTTGAGTAAATGAATTACTACAAAGGTGCTTGAAATAAATGGAAATAACAAGGTCTATTCTTACGAATTTTATCTGCTTAAATATTTTCAAATTCATACCCAATGTCAGTTCTAAAATAGATGCCTTCAAATTGGATCTTTTCTAGTCTTTGGTGTGCAAGTGCTACCGCTTCCTGGATGTTATTCCCAAAAGCAGTAACGGCCAAAACCCTTCCGCCACTTGTAACTACACCATCTTCGGAGGTTTTGGTGCCGGCCTGAAATACAAGGGTGTCGGCAACTGCGTTTGAATCTCCTAGGCCTGTAATGACCTTGTTTTTTTCATAGTCTCCAGGGTATCCGCCGCTCACTGCCATAATGGTAGCACAGCTTCTACTGTCGTAACTAATATTGGCGTCTATTAAAGTGCCATTATCCATGGCTGCAAATAGGGCAACAAGGTCTGTTTGTAAACGAGGCATCACGACTTCTGTTTCAGGATCACCCATGCGGCAGTTATACTCTATTACAAAAGGTTCACCATCTACATTCATGAGCCCAAAAAACACAAATCCATTATAGCAAAGTTCTTCTGCTGCAAGCCCGTTAATAGTGGGTTTAACAATACGTTCTTCCACTTTTTGCATAAAAGTATCATCCATAAAAGGCACGGGGCTTACGCAACCCATACCGCCTGTATTAAGGCCTGTATCGCCTTCTCCTATTCGTTTGTAGTCTTTGGCATGACCAATAATTTGGTAGTCCATTCCATTGGTTAGGGCAAAAACACTAACCTCAATACCTGATAAATATGCTTCAATCACCACTTTGCTGCTGGCATCACCAAACTGCTTTTTAACGAGCATTTCATTAAAAGTTTCCAACGCTTCTTCATGTGTGGATGCAATAACAACGCCCTTTCCAGCTGCTAAACCGTCGGCTTTTAGTACCACAGGAAGCGTATGTGATGCGATATAGTTTTTGCCTTCCTCTATATTTTCTAGGGTAAACTCTGCATACGCCGCCGTTGGAATCTGGTGACGCTGCATAAATTTCTTGCTAAATGCTTTGCTGCCCTCTAGTTGAGCTGCTTTTGCAGAAGGCCCTACTACTATAATATGTCTAAGCGCAGGGTCCGATTCAAAAAAGTCATAAATACCTTTAACTAGTGGCTCTTCGGGACCTACTACAACCAGTCCAATTTGATGCTCAATACTGGCTGCTTTAATGCCTTCAAAATCGGTTACCGAAAGGTTTAAATTGGTTCCAATGCCTGCTGTGCCTGGGTTTCCGGGCGCTATAAACAACGCATCACAATGGTGACTTTGGGCCATTTTCCAGGCCAAAGCATGTTCTCTGCCGCCAGCACCCAGTAGTAAAATATTCATAGAGTTAGGTATAATTGGAGAGGCAAAAGTATCATTTTCGGCGGTCATTTTAGCGGGTGGTTCGCTGTAAAGATTTTATTGCTATTTTACAGCACCAGAAAATCAATACATAACAACGATAAAGAGCTGTTTATGAATCAAGCCTCCATTCAAAAAGGTCATCCTAAAGGATTATATGTACTCTTTGCCACCGAAATGTGGGAGCGATTCAATTACTATGGCATGCGCGCCATACTGGTACTTTTTTTGGTAAAAGCATTGGCATTTAACCAGGATGCTGCTTCGCAGGTTTATGGAAGTTATACTGGACTGGTTTATTTGACACCACTTGTGGGTGGATATATTGCCGATAGATACTGGGGAAACAAACGATCTATTATTGTAGGGGCATTGGTGATGGCTATTGGTGAATTTATTTTGTTCTTTTGCGGCCACTATTATGACAAGGCGGATGTAGCGATGCCACTTTTTTATACAGGCTTAGGATGTATGATTGCGGGAAATGGTTTTTTTAAACCCAATATTTCAAGCATGGTGGGCCAATTGTACAAGAAAGGGGATTCAAAAATAGATGCAGCCTATACGATCTTTTACATGGGTATTAATACGGGTGGCGCTTTAGGTCCAATAGTATGTGGTTTTTTTGGTGATACAGGTAAAAATGGAGATTTTAAGTGGGCTTTTTTAGCCGGTGGAATCGCAATGTTGTTGAGTGTTATTACACAAGTTATTTTTCAAAAAAAGTTTTTAGTGGATGCAAATGGCGCCTCTATTGGCGATGCACCAAAAGATGCACCAAAATTCTTTTTGAAGATCCCAGTAATGATTGGATTTCTCTTTTTACTTTCATTATTAACCGTCGCACTGGTGTATATTGATATCAAAGTAGTGAGTTATTTATTTTGGTTATTAATTGCATGTATTCTTTTAATAGCCTTTATTATATTTTCCGATGCATCATTGGATGCGCTTCAAAAGAAAAAAGTGGCTGTATTATTTACGGTATCTTTTTTTGTTATCTTTTTTTGGAGCGCATTTGAACAAGCCGGTGCATCACTTACATTTTTTGCATCCAATAATACACAGCGTGATTTAGGATTTTATGTGGTGCCGGCAAGTTTTTTTCAGTCATTAAATTCAATTTTTGTTGTGGCTTTTGCTCCTTTGGTGGCATGGATTTGGATCAAATTAGGTAAGGCCAATCGCGAACCCTCATCACCATTAAAAATGGCCATAGGTCTCATGCTATTGGCGCTGGGTTATTTATGGATTGCTACTGGCGTAAAAGGTGTGGGAACAGGTATCAAAGTTAGTATGATATGGCTCATTGGAATGTATATGATGCACACTTTTGGCGAGTTGTGTTTATCGCCTATTGGCCTCTCATTGTTTAATAAATTGGCACCTGTTAAGTTTGCTTCTTTATTAATGGCAGTATGGTTTACGGCTAATGCATTTGCCAATAAACTTGCAGGGGTATTAAGTAGTTTATATCCAAATGGTAAAACAACTTATTTTGCTGGTTATGCCATAACCGATAAGTATGATTTTTTTATTTTGTTTGTGATAATGGCTGGAGCAGCAGCACTCTTGTTATTTTTACTTTCACGCAAACTAAAAACTATGATGGATTAATTTTTCGCCAATCGTTTTAATTTTTTCTAAAAACCAACTATATGTCTGAGCAAAAAAAAGTTTTTAAACCCTTTATTGCACCCGAAGAAAACGTAAAAGAGCTTACTGTAAAATCTATTTTAGTAGGTAGTTTGTTTGGTGTCATTTTTGGTGCTGCCACTGTTTATTTAGCACTTAAAGCAGGACTTACCGTATCGGCGTCTATACCTATTGCAGTTATCGCTATTACGCTTGGACGAAAGTTTTTAAAAACAACCATTCTAGAAAATAATATCATTCAAACAACGGGGTCGGCTGGTGAAAGTATTGCAGCCGGCGTAGCGTTTACACTTCCCGGATTTTTGTTTTTGTCATCTCCTAATAGCCACGAATATTTTAATTACCTCACCATTTTAATTCTTGCCATTATTGGTGGACTTCTTGGTACACTGCTTATGATCCCACTTCGTAAAGCGCTTATTGTAAATGAACATGAAAACCTGCCTTACCCCGAAGGAACGGCCTGCGGCGACGTATTAAAAGCCGGTGAAAAAGGCGGCGACTTTGCTAAAACTGCATTTTGGGGACTTGGTGTAGCGTTTGCGTATGCCATTTTGCAAAAGGTATTTCATGTAATTGCAGAAACGCCCTATTATTTAACCAAACAAATCAATAAATTTTTTCCTTCTGCTAAACTAAGTGGTGAAATTACCCCAGAGTTCATGGGTGTTGGTTATATTATTGGTCCAAAAATTGCAGGTGTACTTGTTGCGGGTAGTGTGCTTAGCTGGATGGTATTTATTCCACTTTTATCAACCCTTGTGCCTGCCGATGTAATTGCGGCGCAACTCATAAAAATTGGCTATAAATTGTCAGACGGCCTTAAAGGTGGTTGGGACCCTGTAACGCATCAGTTTAATGATTATTCGGCTGCAATTTACTTTGCCTATATGCGTCAAGTTGGCGCTGGCGCTGTAACAGCAGGCGGCATTATTACACTCATTAAAACCATTCCTACGATTGTAAAATCTATTAAAGGAAGTTTTGCTTCTATACAATCTAGTAAAGATCCTAGTGTAGCAGCTGTGTTACGCACCGAAAAAGATTTGAGTTTAAAAGTAGTAGGTTTTGGAAGTTTAGCGCTTGTTGCACTCATTGCTGTATTACCGCAAGTGCCGGGCGATAGTATTTTACAAAAATTATTAATTGGCGTACTCGTTATTTTATTTGGCGCATTATTTGTTACCGTATCGTCACGTATTGTTGGCCTAATTGGTTCTTCTAATAACCCTATTAGTGGTATGACCATTGCAACGGTAATGGGTACGAGCTTAATATTTTTAAGCGTGGGTTGGACGGGTCAAGCCTTTGAGCCACTTGTACTTGTAGTAGGTGGTATGATTTGTATTGCTGCTGCTAATGCGGGTGCTACATCGCAGGATTTAAAAAGCGGATACATTGTTGGGGCTACACCACGCAATCAACAAATTGCACTTTTTGTTGGGGCCATTGTTTCATCAATTGTTATTGGATTAACAGTAAAGTTTTTAGATCGTCCTACCACCGAAATGATGCAGCAGGGTATTCAGCACGCAATTGGTTCTGATAAATATCCTGCACCACAGGCTACACTTATGGCTACTTTAATCAAAGGAATTTTATCTCAAAACCTAGATTGGCAATACGTAGTGGTGGGTGTGTTTTTGGCCATCACTATGGAACTTTGCGGTATCAAATCTTTGAGCTTTGCCATTGGCGTGTATTTGCCACTTGCTACTACGCTTCCAATTTTTATTGGTGGTGCCATTAGAGGTATTGTTGAAGCAAAAGATAAAAAAGCAAATAAACCTGCAGCTAGCGCCGAAGACGAAGACTTAAGTAAAGGCTCTTTATTTGCCACCGGACTTGTTGCAGGTGGTGCTGTTGCGGGTGTGCTTATTGCTTTTGCAACGGGTACAAGTGCTGGTGAAAAGTTTTTGGCATCTATTAGCTTGGAAGAAGGCATTGTGCACAGCGTTTCTCAGAATGGATACTTTTTAATAGGCACTTTGTTTTTTGCAGCAATGGGCGCTATTTTATACAAAGTAGCCACCAAAAAAGCAGACGCTTAAGCGGTCCAAAAAAATAAAGGAGCGCATTAAACTTTTACTGTTTTTGCAGCTCTAATAACATATGAACAACAACCCTACAAGCCAAACACCTAAGCGTATGATACAGTATGCGTATGTGTTTGGCTTTTTGTTTTTAATGGCATTTGTAAAGCCAGCGCCTAAAATGCCCTATAAAAAAGCGGGATTAACAGAGCAGGAAGCTGCCTTGCACTTACTCAACCGCTTTACGTTTGGTCCAAAACCAGGTCAAGTAGAAGAAGTAGTGAAGCAAGGACTCGAAAATTGGTTTTTGGAACAGTTACAACCGGTGACCGATAACGAAGTTGTTCGTAATCGTCTTGCGGGTTTCCAGGCACTAAACATGCCCACCGACTCCATTGTAAATACTTATTTGCAACCAGCGCAACTTTTAAGACTTGCTATTGCAAAAGGATATATCGATAAAGACTCGGTAGATAAAACAGATAGGCCCGCATATAGGGATGCGCTCAAAAAATTGCAATCCGACTATGGTTTTAGGCCACTACAAGAATTGCAGCGCGAACTCATCAATCAAAAAGTAATTAGAGCAGTATATAGTGATGCGCAACTACAGGAAGTGCTAACTGATTTTTGGTTCAATCATTTTAACGTATCACTCACAAAAAATCAGGTGCAACAACTGGTGCTTCCGTATGAAAGAGACGCCATTAGACCCAACGTACTTACTAATTTTTCATCCTTACTTTTTGCAACGGCTAAACATCCAGCCATGCTACTCTATTTAGACAATGCATTAAGCATCAGTAACGAAAATGAATATGCAAAGCGTCAGTTAAAAGGAGTACAGCGATTACTAGATTTAAATGCCGCAAAAAAAATGATAGCAGCGGCAAGTATCTCTGAAGATTCATTGCAAAAGATGGACGCGATGGAAAGCCAAATGACTGCGCAAATTAAAAAAAGAAAATCGCAAGGCTTAAATGAAAACTATGCACGTGAAGTGATGGAGTTACACACACTTGGTGTTAATGGCGGATACACGCAGGCCGATGTTAATGCATTAGCGAGCGCCTTAACAGGATGGGGTGTTAAACCCATGTATGAAGAAGGGCCGCTTGCCAAAAGATTTTCAAATGCTACACCAGATCAACTTATGCGCAGAGGACTTTTGGTAGAAGATTGTTTTTTATACAGTGGCGAAAAGCACGATGAAACTGAAAAAATAATTTTAGGAAAAAAATTTCCAGCAAACGGTGGATACAAAGAAGGTGCAGAAGCCCTTGCCATGCTTGCATCTCACCCTGCAACAGCGCAATTTATTGCGCGCAAGCTTGCTGCTAAATTTATAGCCGACGAACCACCAACTGCGGTTGTAGATGAAATGGCTAAAACATTTTTAGCATCAAAAGGGGACATTAAAGAAGTGTTGTTAACCATGGTGATGCACCCTGGCTTTTGGGCCAAGGCCAAGGAAAAAGAAAAAATAAAATCTCCATTTGAACTTGCCGTAAGTGCTATTCGTGCAACGGGCACCGAAGTAGTTGCGCCGTATCAGGTCTTTACCTGGTCCGAAAAAATGGGTCAGAAATTTTATTTTTATCAGGCACCAACCGGTTTTCCGGACAGGGCTTCTTTTTGGATTAACACAGGCTCATTATTAAATAGAATGAATTTTGGTATGGCTATTGCTGCGCAAAAAATACCAGGCTTTAAAACCAATTTACTAGCACTCAATCAAAACCATGAACCAGAAAGTGTGGAAGACGCACTTCAGACTTACACCAAATTACTATTACCAGTTTCGGATCAAAAAGAAAATTCGGAGCGCATTATGTCTATAGTGCGCGCACAAAATATCGATCAAAAAATTGCATCTGCAACAAAAGATACTGGTGTTATGCAAGACATGCAAAAGGAATCAATGACGCAAACAAATAACACCCCACTAAAAAGTATGGCACAGGTAGTGGGCGTTATTATTGGCTCACCTGCGTTTCAGCGCAAATAAATAAAATCATTATGGCAAATAGAAGGGCTTTTATGAAATCGGGTGCGCTTGCATTATTTGCCACTGGTATGAGTGGACTTCCCCGTTTTATTACAGAGGCAGCAGCCGGCACTCGAATGCTACCGATGTATAAAAAAAATAAAACCTTGGTTTGTATTTTTCAGCGCGGAGCGATGGACGGCCTGATGGCCGTAACGCCTTTTGCAGATCCTGCATTACAACTTGCTAGGCCTAATTTATTTATGAGCCCCACTGCGGGTGAGGGGGGCTCTTTTAATTTGGATGACCGTTTTGCCATGCACCCTTCTTTAAAAAGTTTGTTTCCTTATTTTAATTCAAAAAATTTAGCCGTGGTGCATGGTGTAGGTAGCCCTAATACCACTAGAAGCCATTTTGATGCACAGGATTATATGGAGTCTGGTACCCCGTTTGCAAAAGGCACGCCTAGTGGTTGGCTTAATAGAGCGGTTGGATTACTAGGTCATGCGCCAACGCCATTTTCTGCGGTAAGTGTTACCAGTTCTTTACCGCGTAGTTTATATGGCGACGCTGATGCCATTGCTATTAATAATCTGCAAGACTTTTCGATTCAATTAAAAGGGAATCCGATGGCGGCGGGTAAGGCAGCCACTTCATTTGAAGAGCTCTATGATCAAACCACAAACGAGCTGCTCAATAAAACAGGAAAAGAAAGTTTTGAAGCACTCAAAATTTTAAAGTCCAACAATATCAAAAATTATCAACCAGCAAATGGCGCGGTGTATCCAAACTCGGCACTGGGTAATTCATTAAAACAAATTGCAACGCTCATTAAAATGGATGTTGGACTCGAAGTGGGTTTTGCGGAGAGCGGTGGTTGGGATACGCATTTTAACCAGGGTACCACAAACGGTATTTTTGCCCGCAACCTAAAAGATTTTTCAGATAGCATTGCTGCTTTTTGGCAGGATTTAGGTGAACGTCAAAGTGAAGTAACCCTTATGACTATGACCGAATTTGGCCGCACGGTAGCACAAAATGGAACTGGCGGAACCGATCATGGTAGAGCAAGCTGCCTATTTGTTTTAGGTAATGATGTAGCTGGCGGAAAAGTATACAGCAACATGGGAAGTCTTGCAAAAGACAAGCTAGAAGATAATAGAGACCTTCCTGTTACCACCGATTTTAGAGCGGTGTTTAGTGCAGTAGCAGAAAATCACTTGCAGCTAAAAACAAATGGCAATTTGTTTCCAGACTGGTCCGGCGCTTCATTAAAAATGATGCTATAATTTTCCGTTTTTAATTTCGTCTACAACAGCTGGGTCTAATAGCGTACTTATATCGCCTAAATTTTCTGTTTCACCTTCTGCAATTTTGCGAAGAATACGGCGCATAATTTTTCCACTTCTTGTTTTTGGAAGCCCCGATACAAATTGTATTTTATCTGGTTTTGCAATCGCTCCAATAATGCGCGTAACGGTTTGTAAAATATCTTTTCTCACAAGTTCACCAGTACCGTGTGTCTCCTGTGCATGCGAACCACTATAAATAACATAGGCATAAATACCTTGTCCTTTTACATCGTGCGGATATCCAACTACAGCACTTTCTACAACACCTGCGTGCATGTTAATGGCATTTTCTACTTCGGCAGTTCCTATTCTATGTCCGCTAACATTTAATACATCATCTACTCTACCGGTAATTCTAAAAAATCCATCCTTATCTTTTAATGCGCCATCGCCCGTAAAATACATGTTCTCGTAAGTAGCAAAATAGTTGGTTCTGCAACGCTCATGATCGCCGTAAGTAGTGCGCAAAATAGATGGCCATGGCGATTTGATACATAGGTTTCCTGAAATCGTTTCGTCTCCTTCTGCAATTACTTCTTTACCATTTTCATCTACGAGTACCATTTCGAGACCTGGCATGGGAAGTGTTGCCCAGCTTGGCTTTGAAGGTGTAATGCCAGCTAAATTTGAAATGAGACAACCACCGGTTTCTGTTTGCCACCAAGTGTCTACAATTGGACAGCGACCCTTCCCTACGTTTTGATCATACCAGTGCCACGCTTCTTCGTTGATGGGTTCGCCAACGGTACCTAATACTTCTAAAGAAGATAAATTTTTTCCTTGTAATGGTCCTAAACCAAAACCCATTAAACTTCGAATGGCAGTAGGAGCAGTATATAAAATATTGACTTTGTATTTATCTACTACATCCCAAAATCTTCCAGCATCAGGCCAGGTAGGAATACCTTCAAATAATAAGGTGGTAGCGCCGGCGCTTAATGGTCCGTAAACAATATAACTGTGTCCAGTAATCCATCCAATGTCTGCGGTGCAAAAATGTATTTGACCTGGCTTATACTGAAATACATTTACAAATGTGTAGTTGGTAAAAACCATATAACCACCACAGGTGTGCACCACGCCTTTTGGTTTTCCGGTAGAGCCAGAAGTATATAAAATAAAGAGTGGATCTTCGGCGTCCATTTCTTCTGCTTCAATAAAAGTGATTCCTTTTTCTTCCACTTGTTTCATTTCATCTTCCCACCACAAATCACGTCCTTTAATCATAGAAACCGGCGTGCGTGTGCGGGTTGCAACAATCACACGTTTAACGGTTTTGTTGCCAATGAGCGCGTCATCAATCACTGATTTTAATGGGATGTCTTTAGCGCCTCTATATGCACCATCACATGTAACAATAAAAGTAGCGTTCGCGTCTAGTAAACGGTCTGCAATACTTTGTGCCGAAAATCCGCCAAACACCACAGAGTGAATGGCGCCAATACGTGCACAGGCAAGCACCGCAATAGCAAGTTCTGGAATCATACCCATGTAAATACATACACGGTCTCCTCTTTGAACGCCATTGTTTTTAAGTACTT
>JBIIZN010000067.1:0-9642 GCA_044346275.1 Sediminibacterium sp. | reverse complement strand
TAACTCGCCTAGGCTCAAATGCCTAATATTTGGTAAATCCGTGTTCATAAATACAAAGATACCTCTAAAGCCCTAAAAAGCCCGTTTTGAAGGGGCTTCCAACCCTTATTAGGCCCTATTTTGGCCATATTTTAGGCTAAAACCATAAAATTAACAGGATCGGACGCAACAATTTAAAGTCTTGATGGTTATATTTGACTACAACTTTTAACCCATACCTATGAAAAAGATACTTTTATTAAGCTCATTATTACTTGGTGTTTTTATAACTATTCAAGCGCAAGACACCACGCTTACTCAGTTTACAGGCAAGTATAAATTTGCAGAAGGAAGTCCAGTTCAAGAGGTTGTTATTTCTGCAGACAATGGCACACTTGTTGCTGCCTCTGCCATGGGGTCAGTTGTACTTCAAAAAACAGGTGAAGATCAGTATTTTATTCCTGATTATCAGGCACCAGTTATATTCAAAAGAGATAGCAATAGAAAAGTTATTGGACTTTCTATTAGCGTAAGCGGTATGGTACTAGAAGCAGTAAAAGTAGAAGCTGTTTCGTTTGTAGATGAAAAGATGCTATACTTTACGAGATAGATTCATCAAATTTTTCTGATTTTTATTTGCTATTCTTCAGAAACCATAAATGTAATTGATTGTCTGTGTTGATAAATTACACTTTTGCGGTTTTGAAAAGCTGGTTTCCATAATGGACCTGTTTTAATTACACGAACAGCCTCTTCTGCTGTTCCATAACCAGGATCATTCTCTGCTTTTACTTCAGATAAATTACCGTTTCTATCAATAATAAATGATACGATTACTGTGTATTTTCCGGGAGGCGCTCCCTTGTCTACTGGTAAATCACGATTTAGATTTCGCTCAAGGTACTTTGCCCAACCAGGAAGTCCACCAGGGAATTCTGCGGGAATTTGAACCACAGTAAATATCTCGTTTTTATCATAACTTTCTTTAGTCTCAATATCAATAGGCTTCACTTTATAACCTGTAATTTTTTCAATTTGCGATAGTGATTTTGTGTCCTCTATTGAAAAGACGGCAGCCCTTTTACCTGCACTTAAAAAATTCAAAACTTTTGAATTATGATTACTTTGATTTGTGCCTATAGCAATATAGTCTTGAACATTTTCTGAATTGGAAGAATTTTCATGGCTATCAATGAAAGAAGTTCTTGATACGTTTTTAAAATTATCAGAATTTAATTCATCTATTCCAGATTCAACTTTAAATAAGCGGGTGTAATATTCCCATTTCTCGAAAAGTTTATCCAGTGCAGAAAAGCTAGTATTTTTTCTTAAGTAAAATGAGTAATTAGTACCATTGTATTTTAGTACAATATTAAAAATGGCTTTGTTTAAATTTTTATAATTGCTTACTTCTTCATCAGAAAGGCTTAATGACTGAAGCGTTTTGATGCAATGACTTGCACAAAAATCTATATTCTTATTGGTAATTGCAGTTACTGTAATTGGTATTATCCAATTCTTACTTTCTTCATCCGCAGATTTAGGTTCTCCGCTATTTATTGTAAAATCAAATGATGACTCCATTTGTTTTTGAATTAAGTCTATCATTTCATTAATAGCTTTAATTTCACTTTGTTCATTTAACAATTGTTGCTTAATATTCATCGCAAAAATTCCGCCGTTAAATTCTGTCGAAATGCCTTTTGCTTCTATAAAACTAGCAAGCTTAGTAACAGACACTTCTGCCTTTAGCGTTAAACTCCAACTATTATCGGGTAATTGAGATTCCTTCAGTAGTGTATAGGATTTAATATTGCCATTGCCAGCAGCAATTATTTGGTCTTTAATATATCGATCTTTTAAAAGTTCTGACTTCGATGGAAAAAAAACATCGATCACTTGGTCTATCGTCGACCTTAATGCGGCGCGCTTTGCATCTTCTTTACTTTTCCCTCTGCCGCTAGCAGTAATCATAATATTTTTTTCCGCATCTTGTGCAAAGACAAATAAAGACGAAAATGTAAAAAGGCTTGTTATTATAAATGATTTTAACATGGCGTTCATTTAAATAAGTCTTTATAAAATATGATGAGAGGTTAACATTAAAGGTTGCGTTTATTTAAAACAAATGCGTTAGCAGCGCATCTCTACTAATCGTTTCTTGCTTGCCTGTTGTTAGGTTTTTAACAACACAGGTGCCTGCAGTAATTTCTGCTTCGCCAATAATTACAACGTAGCCAATATTCTTTTTTTCGGCGTATTTAAACTGCTTGTCAAATTTTTGATTTTCATGAAAAATTTCGGCAGCAATACCTCTATTTCTTAGTTCTTGTAATAGTAAAAAAGCACTTGCGCTTTCGGTGGTGCCGGTATTAAAAAATAATACTTTGGTACTATTTTGTATGGTATCCGGAAACGCGTTTAATTCTTCTAGCACATCGTAAATACGATCCACCCCAAAACTAATGCCCACGCCTGGGATATCCTTGACACCAAAGAGTCCTGTCAAATCGTTGTAGCGTCCGCCACCCCCAATACTCCCCATACTAACGCCCAAAGCTTTCACTTCAAAAATAATACCAGTGTAATAATTAAGGCCACGCGCTAATGTAAAATCTGCTACCAAATTTATATTTGGAAATGCTCTAAAATGTTCTAATAAAGTATTGATTTCAAGTAGCCCTTCTTGCCCTTCAGTTATTTCGCCAATAAGCGCCGTTAACTGATTTACTTTTTCAGTATTCGAACCGCTAATTTGTAAATATTTTTCGATGGTTGCAATTTGTGCTTCGTCAAGACCGCGTCCACTCAATTCTTCTTTTACTTTTTCAATACCAATTTTATCCAGCTTATCAATAGCAACGGTAATATCAATCATTTTATCAGCGCCGCCACAAACTGTAGCTAATGCGGCCAAAATTTTTCGACTATTGATTCTAATTTCTACCTGTAGTTTTAATTTTTCAAATACCGTTGCATAAATATGTGTGAGTTCCAATTCATTTAATAAACTGCTGCTGCCTACTACGTCTGCGTCGCACTGGTAAAACTCACGGTATCTTCCTTTTTGTGGACGATCGGCTCTCCAAACCGGTTGCATTTGATAACGCTTAAAGGGCATTGTTAACTGTGCGTGATTCATGGCCACATAACGCGCAAATGGAATGGTTAAATCGTAACGAAGCGCTCTTTCGGTGAGGTCTTTGGTGCTCTTTCCGGCCAATACTTTATCAAAAGCAGCTGTTGCAGCTTCATGTTTAACCGGGTTATCCAACCCATTATTTAAAATCTTAAAAATAAGTTTGTCGCCCTCCTCGCCATATTTACCCATTAAAGTCTCCAAATTTTCTATGGCAGGTGTCTCAAGTGGTTGAAAACCATAGAGTTCAAATACTTTTTGGATGGTTTGGAGGATATAATTCCGTTTATGAACAACGGCTGCACTAAAATCTCGGGTACCTTGGGGTAGGGAAGGTTTGCTCATAAATGAGGTTGGTTAATACTGTAAAGATACTCAATCTTGTAAATTGGTATTCATTAAGTGGTTGGTTCCAACTAAATCTCACCCTATCTAATTATGAATCAGTCAATTTATTCAAAATTGAGGCTAAAATAGCGGGGCAAAATAAAATAATTAAGTAAATTGCTCATCCCATTAAAAACTTATTGTTAAATGGATAACGATTTTAGGTCTAGACACGAGAAAAGTTATATTTTGATGCGGAGAATCTATGATTTTTCCATGTCATTTTTAATTTTAGGTATGGCTGTTATGATGTTTTTTGGCGCAAAGCTTGGCATTGTACAACTCATTGATGTAGACCCATTATTTCGGTACTTGTTTGGCAGTATTTGTTTATTGTATGGTGGGTTTAGGTTGTATAGAGGCATCTATCCAAACTACTAAACTTAAAAATGTGCGTATGAATAAGAAGTGGCTTAGTTGGGCGGTTGTAACCGTTGTTTTTTTTACAATGGCTTGCAACAATGACAATAATAAAATAACTTCGGAGGATTCTCCAACTGCTGGTACTATTCATATCAGTGTAGATGAGAGTTTTAAGCCGGTGATGGAGCAGCAAATTAAAGTGCACCATTCGTCTTTTCCGAATACAAAAATTGAAGTCTCTTACAAATCGGAAGCGGATTGTTTTAGAGACTTACAACAAGATAGTACCCGAATGGTAGTTGTAGCTAGAGGGCTCAATAAACAGGAGGATTCGTTCTTTGAAAATCAATTGTCTTACCCGGTGCAATATGGCGAACTTGCTTATGATGCAGTTGCTATTATTTATAACAGGGCAGGAAAAGACAGTGTATTTACTTTTGAAAAGCTGCGTAAAATTTTAAGTGGCGAAACGGCTACCACGGTTGTTATGGATGGAAATTCTGCTACAAGTACCGTTCGTTATTTGCGTGACACTATTTTACATGGAGCTCCATTTGGTTCCAATGTTGTAGCGGCAAATAATAGTGAAGACGTTTTATCCAAAGTAGCTGAGAGAGCTGATGCTATTGGCTTTGTTGGTTTAAGTTGGATTGGCGATTCTTATAATACCACGCAACTTGAGTACCTTAAAAAAGTAAATCTAGGCCTTGTAGAATGTACCAAGTGTGAAGAGAAAGGTTTGTATGCTAGACCTTCTCAGGCCACTATTTCGAGAGGTCAATATGCATTGTCAAGACCGGTCTATTATATCTTAAAGGAAAATGCAACGGGGCTTGGTACTGGATTTATGAATTTTTTGACTATGGAAAGAGGACAATTGATTTTTAGGCGCGCAAGTTTGGTCCCTGCAAAAATGGGATTTACTAAACGCACCGGAACCATAAAAAATGCAGATTAAAAAACAACTATAAAAACCGACAAATGAAGAAGATCGTTTCTTTGATGGTAACAGCGCTATTGGCTGTTCAGTGTTTGATGGCTCAAGTTTCGGAAGGAATTAGACATCTTGATTATGAAAAATACAAGAGTGCGCGTACGTCGTTAAAAGCTGCGTATGATGCCAATTCAAAAGACCCACAAGTAGTGTATTGGTATGGTCAAGCACTCATTGTTTCTGAAGTAGGTGAAACACCAAAACCAGAAGATGTAAATAGTGCCAAAGCAGTGTATCAAAAAGGTATTCAGGATATTCCAAACGATCCAATGCTTGTAGTTGGTTTAGCGCATATCGAGCTTTTACAAGGTGGTGATATCAACAGCATCAAGCAAAAGTTTGAGCAGGCGATTACCACTGCCACAGAAACCAAAGGAAAGTTTAAGGGTCGTGTAAATAGCGCGGTATTAAATGCTATTGGTCGCGCCAACGCTAGCGTAGGTGCCAATCAAGGTGATCATTTATATGCCATCGAAAAACTAAAGCTTGCCGCAGAGCAGGAATCAGCCCCTGCCGATGTTTTTGTAAACATAGGCATCAACTATTTAAGAATGGGTGGTGAAAACGGTGGCGAAGCAGTAAAAGCATTTACTGAAGCGACTTATCGTGATCCAAAAAGTGCACGTGCGTTTTATAGAATTGGTAAAATTTACCAATCTCAAAACAACAAAGAGTTATTTGATTCTCTTTTTAATAAAGCCATTGCTGCAGATCCTAATTTTCCGCCAGTGTATTATGCACTTTACCGTTACTACTCTGATAAAGATGTAAACAAGGCAAAAGATTATTTAGATAAATTTGTTAGCACCGCAGACAAAGATCCACGCAATGAAATCTTATTTGCAGACTATTTATTTAGAGCAGGTAAATATGCAGAGTCTCTAGCAAAACTAAAAGAACTAGAAGCAGGACTTGGTATTGCACAAGTGCCACGTATTGCAGTTGTTTATGCTTATAACTACGACCGTTTAGGTGATTCTGTTCAAGCAAAAAAATATATCCAAGGATTCCTTGATAAGGCTGCTGCCATTGACATTCAGCCCGCAGACTACGAATTAGGTGTAAAGGTATTAAGTAAGTTTCCAGGTAGCGAAACGCAGGCTTCGGCTTATATCGAAAAGGCCATTTCACTCGATACCGTTAAGCAAAATAAAATAGCATATATGAGCACTGCTGCTGAAATTTTTGGCCGTGCAAAAGTGTATAGCGAGCAGTTAAAATGGATGAAGCGCCAACTAGAAATGAAGGGTGAATTGACAGAAGCTGATCATTATAAATTGTCAAATACTGCATTTAGTGCAGGTGCATTTATAGAAACGCTTGAGTATGCAAGAGCCTATATGGTAGCATTTCCAGAAAAGCCACAGCCGTATAGTTTCTTTAAAAGAGCAGCATTAAAAAGCACTACTGATACTGCCAAAATAATACCATTACTTGATGAATTAGATGCGGTATACACCAAAATCGGGGTAGATAAGTATAAAAAAGAACTTTTTGTAAATGCTTATTTTAAGTTGGTATATTTTGTTGGTGCATTCAACAACCTCAAAAAGAATCCTGATTTTAAGGTTAAGTCTGATGGAACACGTACAGCGGTTGTTGATCAATTTTTATCAATATGCCAAAAAGCGTTAAACATTACAGATCAGATGATTTCGTTATATCCAGACGCTGCAGATGAGAACAATAAATTTGCATCTGATCAGCGAGCTGCTATCCAAAAAAACATTGATTATTACTCTAAACCACAGGGTAAACCAGCAGCTGCACCAGTTAAAAAAGGTTAATCTGCTTTTTTTGTAAAATAATGCTAAAAAAGACTCCCCATTTTGGGGAGTTTTTCGTTTATATCCCTACTGTGGTGTATTTTTGCGGCGACTAAAACAAGTATATGACTTGGAGTACTTTTTTGATGGATGCATCTGCAACCAATCTCGCCTCTAACTACCTACCAATTGGCATACAATTAATTTTTGCAGCTGGCTTTGTTGCCACTATGATTGCCTTGTCACAATGGGTAGGACCTAAGCGTAAAACGGCAGATAAACTAGAAAACTTTGCGAGTGGTATTGAAACACATGGTGATGCAAGGCAACCTATGGCTATCAAGTATTTTTTAGTAGCTATTTTGTTTGTTTTGTTTGATGTAGAAGTTATTTTCTTTTATCCGTATGCGGTTAATTTTAGAGAGCTGGGATGGGCTGGATATAGCGCTGTGCTTATGTTTGTAGGCTTTTTCTTAGTGGGCTTTATTTACATTATCAAAAAGGGTGCACTAACTTGGGAAGATTAATTTTAATATAAAAACTATGTCACGTCCAGTACGATTTAATACCTCACCTATCTTAGCTTCCACTGCAGATGCAGTTGGAGCAATAGAAGCGCCACCGGGATTTACTGGTGAAGGGTTTTTTACCACACAGCTTAGTAGTGTAGTGGGTCTTGCACGAAAAAATTCGATATGGCCTTTACCTTTTGCCACTTCATGTTGTGGTATTGAGTTTATGGCTACCATGGGCTCGCATTACGACCTTTCCAGATTTGGATCTGAGCGTGTAGGTTTTTCACCACGTCAATGTGACCTATTAATGGTAATGGGCACTATTGCTAAAAAAATGGGTCCGGTTCTTCGTCAGGTATACCTACAAATGGCCGAGCCTCGTTGGGTAATTGCCATTGGGGCTTGCGCTTCAAGTGGCGGGATATTTGACACCTATAGCGTGTTACAAGGCATTGACCAAGTAATTCCGGTAGATGTTTACGTGCCAGGCTGTCCGCCAAGGCCAGAAGCTATTTTAGATGGATTTATGAAAATTCAGGATTTAGTGGGTGAAGAAAGTATCCGTCGTAGACATTCTGAGCAGTACAAAACATTATTAAACTCTTACGGTATTCAATAATCAAGTATGGCACTTACCAACCAATACATTCAAGAAAAGCTGCAAGAAAAATTTGGAGACCTTGTTTCTAATTTTGAAGAATCGTATGGCTTACTAAGTTTTGAAGCTACAGCTGCTAACAATTTAAAAGTGTTGCAGTTTTTGTTTGACGAACCTAGTTTACAATTTCAATTTTTAACGGATTTGTGTGGTGTAAATTTTCCAGATGATGCTGGTCGCGAAATTTCTGTGGTGTATCACCTACACAACCTTTCAGAAAATGTGCGCCTTCGTTTTAAAATATTTGTTCCTGTAGCAGCGCCAGACGTTTTTACGGCCTGCAATTTATTTTCAAGTGCCAATTGGATGGAGCGTGAAACCTACGATTTCTATGGCGTTAATTTTGTTGGCCATCCTAACTTAATACGAATTTTAAACGTGGATGAGATGGATTATTTCCCACTCAGAAAAGAATATCCTTTAGAAGATCAAACAAGAATTGATAAAGACGACGAAATGTTTGGAAGAGGATAATCACAAAAAATTAAAAGACATGTTAGCGCATCAACAACATCATATCACACTGCCTGAAGGCTCTATAGAAAAACAAACGACTACCTTAAACGTAGGCCCTACACACCCTGCCACGCACGGTGTATTCCAAAATATTATGGAGCTTGACGGGGAGCGTATTGTGTCGACAGAGCAAACCGTAGGATACATCCACCGCGCTTTTGAAAAATTAGCAGAGCGCAGACCGCTGTATCAAATTACACCGATTACCGATCGTTTAAATTATTGCAGTAGCCCTATCAATAACATGGGATGGCATTTAACCTGCGAAAAGTTTTTAGGCGTTGAGACGCCAAAGCGTGTCGATTATTTGCGCGTGATTATTATGGAGCTAGCGCGTATATCGGATCACTTAATTTGTAACTCAATTGTGGGCGTGGATACAGGAGCTTATACAGGCTTTTTGTATGTGATGCAATACCGTGAACTAATCTATGAAATATATGAAGAAGTATGTGGGTCCCGCCTTACTACTAATATTGGGCGTATTGGCGGTTTTGAAAGGAATTTCACAAATACAGCGTTTGAAAAACTCGAAAAATTCCTAAAAGAATATCCTAAAGTTTTAAAAGAGTTTGAAAACCTATTTGCGCGTAACCGAATTTTTATGGAGCGCACCATTGGTGGTGGCGCCATTAGTGCTGAGCGTGCATTAAACTATGGATTTACAGGTCCTAACTTGCGTGCAGCCGGTGTAGATTATGATGTGCGTGTGCACCAGCCGTATAGTAGTTATCAAGATTTTGATTTTACTATTCCAGTTGGTAAAACCGGTGATAACTACGACCGCTTTTTGGTGCGTAACCAAGAAATGTGGCAGAGCTTAAGTATTATAGAGCAGGCGTATAAAAAAGTACAGGAATTTAAAGGCGCCGACGCGGATGTTTTCCACGCCGATGTTCCAGAATATTACCTACCTAAAAAAGAAGACGTCTATACTAAAATGGAGTCTTTGATTTGGCATTTCAAAATTGTAATGGGTGAAGTAGATATGCCTAAAGGTGAAATTTACAACGCTGTAGAAGGTGGTAATGGTGAGCTTGGATTTTATTTGGTGAGTGATGGTGGTAGAACACCATTTAGGCTCCATTTTAGAAGACCATGTTTCATTTATTATCAAGCATACCCAGAATTAATTACAGGTGGCATGTTAAGTGATGCGATTGTAACAATGAGTAGTCTTAATTTAATTGCGGGCGAATTAGACGCATAAAATATAGTAACAATGGTAAAATTTTCTGAAGCACAATTAGCAGAGGTTAACAGGCTAGTAGCCCGTTACCCAGAAGGAAAGCAGAAGAGTGCATTACTCCCTGTTTTGCATTTAG
>JBIIZN010000148.1:0-2838 GCA_044346275.1 Sediminibacterium sp. | reverse complement strand
CGTTCAAACAAAAAATTGATGAAGACGCATTTATAGAATGGGAAATGGTGTACGAAGGAAGTTATTACGGCACATTAAAATCGGAACTGGACCGCATTTGGGGACTTGGAAAAATACCGATGCTTGATATTGATGTACAGGGCGCCGTACACGTGCAGCAAGCGTTTGCACAAAACAGTTTATCCTTATTTATTTTACCGCCAAGTATCGAAGCGCTTCAAAAAAGATTATCTTTAAGAGGCACGGAAACACCAGAAAGCTTAGCCACTAGACTCAACAAAGCGAGTTATGAAATTTCATTTAGCCATCAGTTTAATCACTGTGTTGTCAATGATGATTTAGCTACTGCCTGTGCAGAAACCGAAAATTTAATTACCCAGTTTTTAGGCTGGAAAAAATAGTACTTATGTCATTCAAAAACAGAACCGTTCTTATTACTGGTGCTACCAGAGGTATTGGAAAAGCCATTGCAATTAAGCTTGCAAAAGAAGGTGCTAATATTATTATTGCAGCAAAAAGTGTAACCGAAGATCCAAGACTTGGAGGCACTATTTATACAGCTGCTGCCGAGGTAGAAGCTGTTGGTGGTAAGTGTTTGGCGGTTCAAGTAGACATTAGATTTGAAGATCAAATAGAAGCAGCGGTTGCTAAAGCCGTGGAAACTTTTGGCGGCATTGATGTGGTGATTAACAACGCTTCTGCTATTCAATTAACAGGTACCGAACAAACAGAAAGTAAAAAGTTTGACCTCATGCACAGCATCAATGTGCGTGGTACTTTTTTAGTGGTGAAGCACTGTTTACCGCATTTAAAAAAAGGCAACAATCCACATATACTTACGCTTTCTCCACCCATTAACATGGATCCAAGATGGTTAGGACCGCACGTAGCGTATACCATTAGCAAGTTTAATATGAGTATGCTTGCGCTAGGTTGGGCTCAAGAATTTAAAGCTGCGGGAATAGCTTCTAACGCCATTTGGCCAAAAACAACGATCGATACCGCTGCTGTTAGAAATTTACTAGGCGGTCAGGCGCTTGCCAACATGAGCCGCACCACTGATATTATGGCCGATGCTGCGTATTATATTTTAAAGCAAAATGCAGCAGATTGCACGGGTCATACCTTTACAGATGAAGAAGTGCTTGCAAAAGAGGGCATCACCAATTTAGACCACTACGCAGTAGTGCCTGGCGGACAGTTATTCAATGACTTATTTGTATAACGCTCTATCTAAGTAAATTTAGTTAGCTGGATTTTCTGGGCGCATTTGTGGGAATAACAACACATCCTGAATAGAAGGCTGGTTGGTCATCATCATACACAAACGGTCAATTCCAATACCAATACCCGCAGTAGGTGGCATACCATACTCAAGGGCACGTAAAAAGTCGTGGTCTATAAACATCGCTTCATCATCACCACGCTCCATCAGTTTCATTTGCTCTTCAAAACGTTCACGCTGATCGATAGGGTCGTTTAATTCAGAATACGCGTTGGCTATTTCTTTTCCGTTTACCATCAGCTCAAAACGCTCTACTAGTCCTGGTTTAGAACGGTGCTTCTTGGTTAAAGGACTCATTTCTACCGGATAGTCAATAATAAATGTGGGCTGAATAAAAGTATGTTCCGATGTAGCTCCAAAAAGCTCATCAATAAGTTTCCCTTTGCCAATATTGGTAGGTACATCTATATGTAATTGCTTGCACACGGCTCTTAATCCTTCTTCGTCGAGGCCGCTTACATCAATACCCGTATTTTCTTTAATGGCATCATGAATGCTTATGCGCTTAAATGGTGCTTTAAAATCGATGGTTTTATCACCAACGGTTACAACAGTTGTGCCGTGTAACGCCAATGCAATTTTTTCAAATAGTTGCTCGGTGGTTTCCATCATCCAGAAATAATCTTTGTACGCGGTGTACCATTCTAGCACTGTAAATTCTGGATTGTGGGTTCTATCCATCCCCTCATTTCTAAAATTTCTACTAAACTCATATACCCAATCAAATCCACCTACAATTAATCTTTTTAAATAGAGCTCGTTGGCAATACGCAAATAAAAAGGCACATCAAGTGCATTGTGATGTGTTGCAAATGGACGCGCTGCGGCACCACCCGGAATGGCCTGTAACACAGGCGTATCAACCTCTAACGCGCCTTGTGCATTTAAAAATTCACGAATGGTATTAATCAGTTTTGTTCTTTTTACAAACGTATCTTTTACATCCGGATTGATAATTAAATCGGCGTAGCGTTGACGGTATCTAAACTCTGGATCTGTTACTGCATCAAATACATTGCCCTCATCATCACGCTTTACAACTGGTAATGGCTTTAATGATTTTGTGAGAAGGGTTAAGCTATCGGCATGAATAGATGTTTCACCCGTTTTAGTAATAAAGGCATAACCTGTTACACCAATAATATCGCCTAAATCTAGTCCGTGCTTTACCACATTGTCCCAAAAACTAAAATCTTCGCCTGGGCAAATATTGTCTCTTTTTACATAGAGTTGAATAATGCCTTTGGTGTCCTGAATTTTTATAAAAAATACCTTGCCTTTGTCGTTGATGCTCATGATACGACCAGCTACACAAACAGCTGCAAAATCGGCGGCCGTTTCTTCGGTAAAGCCATCTTTAATATCTACCGAGTAGTGTGTTACCGGGTATAATGCTGCCGGAAATGCATCCACACCTGCGCTTTGCATCGCTTGCAGTTTTTCTCTACGGATGATTTCTTGTTCACTTAAATGTGGCTGACTCATATCTGTTAGAATTTAATGGCGCATTCACCTAGCATACTTGCAATGTGTATTAGCGCGCTGCGAAATTA
>JBIIZN010000066.1:0-9795 GCA_044346275.1 Sediminibacterium sp. | reverse complement strand
TATTCCAAGCACCCCCGTTGTATACTTCAATACCGCCAGATGCTAGTATACCTTTTGCCATGCCACTTCTTGCGCCGCTTCTACAAACCGTTATAACTGGCTTACCTGCTTTTTTTAAATCAGATACCCGTGTATTGATCATATCAAGTGGAATGTTTTTAGATCCCTTAATATGACCATTCGCATATTCACCCGCAGTTCGTACGTCAATAATAACAGCACCTTTTTCTAATAAAGCATTGTAATCAGTGGCTGGGCCAAATAATTTTTTAATAAATGAAAACATAGCTACTTATTTTAATTGTAAGTTGATACTGCAAAAGTCAACACTTTGCTTGGCATCAAACGTGACGGATGTCACACAGCTCTATTTTTTAATTAAAATCTTTACAAATTTGTTGAGGTCGGCCTGTTCTTGAGGCGTTAGTGATTGATGGCTCATAAGTTTAGACCTTAACAATAACACCTGCTTATGGGATGGATAAACTGCTAAAATCTGCTCCGTTTGTGCGAGGGCAGCTGCTATTTGAGCCTCAGCTTCACTGATTGCTGGGGTTGTTTTTTGGACAGGGGTTTTATCCCGTGTTGGCATTTTTAATACAATGGCTTCTACTGCCGCAATTTGATGGGCCGGTATTTCCTTAATTTTTTGTGCTTTGAGTAATAATCCTTGTAACTGTTTCTTACTCAAACTCCCCCTCTCTTCATATTGATGCATCAAACTCATTATAAATAGCGCGTCTTTATTGTGCTCGTAACAAAGCGCAAGCAACTTTTCTATAACGTCTATTTTTTTATTCTTTGAAAGCATATGAGGTAAAGCAGCAAGATAATTAAGATTTGATGAAAATTAATTTTATCTAAGGGTGTATATTAGCAATCTTAATTTGGTATTTATGAAAAAGTTATTAGTACTTATTTTATTAATTGCTACCGCTAGTTATGGCACCGCTCAAAACCTTAGTGGCAGTTATCCAGTTTACAACGGTAAAGATTTAGGATTAACCTATTCGCCAAAAGCCGCAACGTTTAAAATTTGGGCGCCAACAGCCACTGCTGCTAGATTAAATTTGTACAAATCTGACATGGGTGGAACTGCAATTCGTACTATCAATTTGAATAAAGGAGAAAATGGTGTTTGGCAAATTACCATACCCGAAAATCTTAAAAATAACTACTATACTTTTCAAGTTAATATTGGTAATACCTGGAGCGAAGAAGTGGTAGATCCATACGCAAAAGCCTGTGGTACCAATGGTTTAAGAGCACAAGTCATTGATTTAAAAGAAACCAATCCAGTTGGTTGGGACCAGGATAAGTCTCCAAATTTTTCAAGCACCAACAAACAAACCGATGCTATTATTTATGAATTACATGTTAGAGATGCAAGTATTCATGCAAGTAGTGGTATAAAAAATAAGGGTAAATTTTTAGGGTTAGCAGAGGTTGGAACAAAAAATAGTGCTGGACAATCTACAGGACTTTCTCATATCAAAGAACTTGGCGTAACGCACGTTCATCTCCTACCGTTTTACGATTATAACTCTGTTGATGAAACAAAAGCTGCTGTGCAGTACAACTGGGGATACGATCCTGTCAATTATAATATTCCTGAGGGCTCGTACAGCACCAACCCATCAGATGGTAAAGTACGTATCAAAGAACTAAAGGAACTTATTAAAACCATGCATAGCAATGGATTACGCATCATTATGGATGTAGTGTATAACCATACCGCACTCACAAAAAACTCTAATTTTAATACTTTGGTTCCCGATTATTATTACCGAAAAAGAGCCGATGGAAGTTTTTCGGATGCCAGTAGTTGTGGTAATGAAACAGCCAGTGACAACGCTATGTTTCAAAAGTTTATGATTGAAAGCGTGGTGTATTGGGTAAAGGAATACCATATAGATGGATTTCGTTTTGATCTCATGGGTATCCATGATATAGAAACCATGAATTTAATTTCTGATACACTTCATAAAATAAAACCGTCGATTGTTTTGTATGGTGAAGGCTGGACTTCAAGTAGCTCTCCATTAACTGATGATAAAAGAGCACTCAAAAAAAATGCAGCACAATTAAATGGCATTGCAGTTTTTAGTGATGATATGCGTGATGGTATCAAGGGTAGTGTTTTTAATATCAATGATCGAGGTTTTGCGACAGGACAAATTGAAAATAGTGAGTCGGTAAAATTTGGTGTTGTAGCCGCAGGAAAACATCCACAAATTAATTATAGCAAGGTCAATTACTCCAAGGAACCTTATACAGCGGGCCCTGCAGGCCTTATCAACTATGCAGATTGTCACGACAATAATATTTTATGGGACAAAATAGAACTCTCTTTTAAAGAAGCGTCTGTTGCTGAACGCACAAAAATGCACGAACTAGCTTATGCAATTGTATTAACTTCACAAGGTGCCAGTTTCTTACATGCAGGTACCGAATTCTTAAGAACAAAAAATGGAGTAGAAAATTCTTTTGATAAAGGCGATGTTGTAAATGGTATCAATTGGGATTTAAAAACTCAAAATAATGCGAGCTATCAGTTTATCAAAAGCTTGATACAAATTAGACGTACGCATCCTGCTTTTAAAATGCAAACGGCACAGGAAATTGCTACTAATTTAAATTTTGAAGAAAACCTACCTCCTGGAATCATTGCTTACACCATCAATGGGGCGGCGGTAGGTGATAGTTGGAAAAAAATATGGGTCGCTTACAATGGAAAACAAACCCCTCAAACCATTACTTTGCCAAAAGGCACATGGAAAGTTGGGCTAAGTAGTAAGGGTTCTTCTAAATCAGCTGCTGATTATACCCTGGCAGGAAGTTCGGCAGTAATACTATATGGCCAATAAGAGGGAGTATTATATATTTGCACAAAATCAATTTAGATGATGACGATCGAAAGCTTTAAAGAATTAGCACACGAAGAAAAATTAAATCAATTAAGACACAATGGTGAATTACTAGGTACCTATGAGCGCAGAAGTGCTGATGGTGATAGCAAAACCAGTGGCGATATTTTTGAATTAAATGACTTCTGGGTATTCTTAAGTGATGACGAACAAATGGTGATCCCATCTCGTAGAAATCCACTTCACAAAGAAGAAGAGGAAGAAGCAGAAGGTTAATTCCTTTATTCTAACACCTTTATACGTAAGAGATACCTATTTAATTTTATTTAGGTAGCGCTCATTAAGCTTGTATTGGTATACTCTTTTATCTAAAGCCGTTTTTTCACGTTCTACGAGTGTATCATTCGTAGACGCAAAGACCATAAATTTTTTATTAATCATTTGAAGGGTATCAGATCTTAATTTATTTTGAATCGTTATTTCTTTATTTTTTACACCCAGTGCTCTATTTATTTGATCAATGGATGTTGGTGCGCTTTGTTTAGAACATTCAAGTAAAATATCTAGTACTGATTTTTCTGTTTCAGTTAAATTATCTGAAAATTCTATTTGCTTATTTACCTCTATTGATTTTTTGTGAAAACCTTTCCCAACAACAGTTTGCTGCATTTTACGCAAAGACTTATTCTTGAAAAAGAGCACCACCGATATTATAAATAATAGTAAAATTGCTAAAAAATAGGGCAGTTGAATAAGCTTAATCTTATCTGTAATTTTTGGTTTGATTATTTTATATAATGGCCTGGCAACTTCAGTAAACTTTGACATCGAAAGTGTAATACTTGCTAAAGAATCTAGCCCAGGATTATAAATATGGAGTTTTTGATCTTTATAAAAATACAAGCCGTTTTTGCTTGCCACATAGTTCATAATAGTACCGCCAATTTCATTTTCTATTTCATATAATTTTTGGGTAGTAGGGTTAATTAAATACAAATGATTGTAGGATTCTGTTAAAATTCCAAGTCCAGGTAAAATCATTGTGTTTGTACCAATTGCGGTTTCCTGAAGTATTTTATCATTTAAAATTTTGGGTTCCTGCCACCAATCGTTTGTTTTTAAATTCAAACACTGCATGTACATCGTGTCATTTTTTACTTCACTTTGAAGTTTATAATAAGAATTGGGATATGACTGATATACCACATAAATAAGGTCATTTTTCATATCTGGATAAACAATCGCATTCATATGTTTAGCCACCTGGACTTCTTTGTTAATGGGTTCTCTAAACCATTCTTTGGAAGTAGTGTCAAAATACCTAAGCCCGCTATTAAATTGCCAAAAACCCCAGCCACCTAAATTGTAAAATCTATTGTTTCTGATATAAGAGTAAGACCCGTAATTGTATCCTTCATAACAGGTATTATCGAGCCTAGTAATAGCAAGGCTACTATCAATTTTAAAAAGCTTCCCCGTCCCGTTTATTTGCATAAACAATTGGCCATTATTGACCATATAATCATGACGGGAATCGGTGCAGGTTAAACCCAGGGGGGTAGGAACTAGTTTGGTGTCTTTATTGAGCAATTGAAGTTCAAAGGAGCCCGTTTGAGAAGATAAATAACGCAGTAATTTTTTTTGCGCAGATGTATGAACCGAAACAAATAAAAACAGAATAATACATATATGTCTTAATCGCATCTTACAAAGCTAATCAATTGGCTCAGATTAATAAAAATAAGATACGTTTTTGAATATTAAATATATATTATATTTGTTACAATTTGTTTTACAACATTTTATTATTCCTATCCGTTACTCGATAATAGATTATTGAAATTCAAACGAACTGTACCCAACATCACTCATAAGTGGCGTTTATTTGAGTGAGTTTTAAACTCGGGGGGTATGGGGGCTTTGGGTGACCGGGCCCTCATTTTTTATAAAAATCCTGCCGACTATACTCATTTATCTTTAGTGTAGGGTTCATCATATACGAAAGCCAGCTATCGTTATCTAGCACCTCTACCACCCTAAATCCTTTATATGGGGTACCCCAATTTCCACCCATATGGGCATCAAAAAAGCAAGGTGTTTGCCTTTCTCCAAGCATTTTAACGCCATCTTGGTCATGCTCGTGTCCATGAAAAATAGCCGTTACATTTTTATACTTGTCTATTAGGGTTTCAAAATCAGGGGTATTGATCCCATTTGCAGTCCATGCTTTTTGAGGAATATGCAAAAACAGAAATACGTTATTCTTCTGTTTATTTGCTTCTAACTGTTTGGCAAGCCAATTTAAATCTGGTGCAAGGTATTTACCTGCTTCATTAGAAGTATCGGCTAAAATAATAGCTTGGTCTTTTACAATTACAGTATGGTTGAGTGGCATGCCCCAAACTTCATTCCAATAATCGGCAGTTACCATATCGTGATTTCCTCTGGTCACATAATAAACAGGATCTAACACATCAATCTTTTGTTTAGCAAGCGGTAACAAATGCTTTTTGTCATGAATAATGTCGCCATTGATCACACAAAAGTCAAGCGGTGTTGCTTTATTAAAATCATTGATTTGGTTAATCACTAATTCCATCATGGCATCATAGGGCGTGTTCGGTTGGCCATAGTGCGCATCCGATGCTACCACAAAACGAAGTGCCACCTTACTCCTGTTTTCAAAAACAGTATTCGCGCTAATTTTTTGATATCCACCTACTGCATAAAATGCAGTAGCAAAAGAAACATTTTTTAAAAATGAACGGCGCGACGAATTACTTTGATCCATGTTAATTGGTATTTTTGAAAAATAAATATAAACAATAATTTATGATGAAAAAGATTACCCTTTTGTTATGCATTTCGTTTTTTGCTCAGTTTTTGATGGCACAAGACGAAACTAGATCAAGAGAAAAAATGAAACTCGTTGGCAAAAAAATCTATCTCGGAAACAGGGCTTTAAGCATTTCTGATGCAAGAGATTTATCGGTAACGTTACCGGAAGCCTATTTATATTTTAATCGTGCAAAAAGAATCAGAGATTGGAACTACTTTTGGGGAGGCTATTTAGGATTAACAGCACTGAGTTCTAATTCGCTTAGTCAAAATCAAAATCCTACCTATGGTGCATTTGGTTTATTAATTGGTATCATTGTCGTACCAAGAGAAATTAGAAGACAAAAGTTAATTATCAAAGGAATCGAAGCATATAACGCAAATCACTCAAAATAAAATGACCATGGAAAAAGTTTGGCTTATTACAGGATGTTCAACAGGATTTGGAAGAGAATTAGCAAAACAGGTTTTAGCAAAGGGTTATAAAGTTGCTGTTGCATCGCGCAAAACAAGTGATGTTGATGATATTGTTGCGGCATACCCAAATACATCTATTGCTGTTAAATTAGATGTTACCGTTGACGCAGAAATTAAATCAAGCGTTGCACAAACAATGGCGCATTTTGGTCAAATTGATGTGCTCATAAATAATGCAGGTATAGGATATTTTGGAGCCATAGAGGAAAGTGAAGAGACAGAAGTAAGAAAGATGTTTGAAATCAATGTGTTTGGTTTAGCAAAAATGACGCAAGAAGTGTTACCACATATGCGTAAGCAAAGAAGTGGACACATTTTAAACATTGCTTCCATTGCAGGTTTAAGATCGTTTCCTGGGGTTGGTTTTTACAATGCTACAAAATATGCAGTAGATGGATTTAGTGAAGCACTCGCTAAAGAAGTGGGAATCTTAGGTATTAAAGTAACCATTGTTGCCCCTAGTGGATTTAGAACTGATTGGGCTGGCCGTTCTGCCAACGAAAGCCCAATTATAATTCCAGATTACGCAGATACGGCAGAAAAAAATAAGAAAACAATTAGAGCCATAAGCGGCAATCAAGCTGGCGATCCAATAAGGGCCGTAAAAGCAATGATTCAAGTAGTTGAATCTGAAACACCACCGATGCGTTTATTATTAGGTGCCGCTGCATTAAGAGGCGCTAGAGAAAAACTAGAAGAATTAAAAAATGATTTTGATACTTGGGCGTCTGTTACAGAAGGTGCAGACTTTCCAAAAAGCTAATTAACTTTTATAAAGAGGGTTCTGGTTTCACCCACTGCGCCGCCAACCCAAGGTTGCGCATATCTAAATTTAATGGAATCAGAACCCGCTTTAACTGCCTTGAACCTCCAAATTTCTTGACTAGGGGTTCCGGGGACATTATTACTCGTAACTGTAATAGCAGCAACAGAATCTACAGTTGTTACAGCTGCTTTATTAATCCAAGACCAACGATACCCTGTTGATGTATTTGCATTAAGCGTGACATCGATATGCTGGCCAATTTTTAAGGTATAAGTATCTACTTCAGATCCGGTTGTTTGTTTACTACAAGCGGTTTGTAATTGAGTCAATAAAACAACCCATACCAAGGTTTGCAAAACCCTTACTGTAACACCACCCATTTTTTTCATACACTTATTTTTCAAAAATAGCATCCCAAAGTCCAATGCGAAGCGCTAGTGCTTTAACAGATGCTGCGGTAGCTTCCTCCCATTTAGAAGCATTATCACCACAAAGCCTACTTACCATATCAAGTGCCAAATGACTGTGATGATCACCATCAACTTCTATATGTCTTTCGATATAGTATTTAAAAATACTTACTTTATCTGGGGCATCGGCATAAATTTTGTCTAAAATTTTCATAAACATACTTGGTATCAAGTCTTCTCTACCAAATGTGAAAACAGCAGCCTTAACATGTAGCGGTGCATTAAAAGAAATATCAAAAGTGAATTGTAAAAAGTCTTTTACTTTTTTTGGTAACGCTGCAGCTTCAATCGCTTCCTGAACAGGCTGGCCTGCATTTATTTTTGCAATCAACGCCTCAATAACAGTGGTAGAAGCACCCAATTGTTGCATGGCTTTAATGTACAATTCAAAATGGCTAATTCTAACGCCATCCTGATCTACATCAGATTCTTCACCGAGTACAATTTCATTGATTAAGTAACGCGTATCTGCGCTACCCACAGGAACCCAAGGAAGGGCCACAGAGGTCAATCCAATTTGAAGTGATTTTAACAAGCTCATAAAATCCCATACCGCAAAAACATGGGTTTCAGAAAATCGCTGTAATCCTTGTAAGTCTTGTATTTGACTGTATACCGGGTGTGCGAGTAATGTAATTCTTACTGGCTCAATGCTAGCTTTTAGTTGTTCTACGTGGGAATTCATATTGATTGCGGCTTTTAAACTGCGCGCAAAAGTAAAACAACGATACTTGTAAATAGTTTATTTGAGAAACTTTACAATTAATATGACAATCTCGTGATAGTGTTTGTCTAAGCAGTTGGTTGTGTCGTCACTATTTAATTAAACTCCCGTAAATGATATTTTCAATTTTACCCTGAAATCCAAAATGCGAATTGGGTGTATGCTGCGTCATAATTAAACAAATCAGTTTTTCTTTAGGGTCGGCCCAATAGTTGGTACCATAATAACCGCCCCAAGAAAAAGAACCTTTATTTCGTGCATATAAATTCGCTGCTTTTTCAGAAGTAATAGCAAAGCCTAAGCCAAAATCATTAAGGCCTTCAAATTTAAAATCTAGTTGCGGGCTTAACATTAATTCGGCAGTTCTTGGCGAAATGATTTGTTTGCCGTTGTATTTTCCGCCATTTAAAATCATTTGTAAAAAAATAGCATAGTCAAATGCAGTTGAAGACAAACCAGCACCACCAGAAAAAAATGTTGTGCCTTGTAATGGATATTTAGGATCAATATTTCTAAATGTAGGGGCCCATTCTATAATCTTATTATTGCTGTCTTCGGTGTAAACAGTTGGAAGCCTATTTGCTTTTGAAGCAGGAACATTAAAATAAGTATCCTTCATACCCATCGGCTCAAAAATATATTTATTAAAATAAGCTTCGAGTGTCATACCAGAAACAACTTCAACAATACAACCGAGCAAATCGGTATTTAATCCATAAGTAAATTTTTCGCCGGGTTGATGAACGAGTGGAAGCGTTCCTAGCAATTTCATGTGCTCTAATAAAGTACCATTAATTTTTCCTAGTCCTGAGGGTATTCCTGCTTTTGCATAAATAGCTTGCATTTTTTCAGAACCAATAGCAGCGTAATCAATGCCAGAAGTATGGGTTAGCAAATCACGAATGGTAATATTTCTTTTTGCTGGAACCGTTGTATAGCTTGTATCTGAGGCGTTAAAGTCTTTTAATACCGATTGCTTATTAAAAGTTGGAATAAAGTCACCTACGGCTTGGTCTAAATTGAGTTTGCCATTTTCAAATAATTGTAATACCGCTAAACTAGTGATAGCCTTGGTCTGACTCATGATTCTAAAAATAGAATTTGGGTCCATTGGTTTTTTTGAAGCCCTATCTGCAAAACCATGACCTTTATAATATACAACTTGGTTGTCTTTAACAATAATAGTTGAAGCACCTACTAACCAATTATTTTTAACGTATTCATTGAGTAAGGTATCAATTTGTGCAAGTTTAACAGGATCTAAATTTTTTGATCTTGTAACAACCGGTGATAATACTTGCGCAATGCTGGTACTAATAAATAATACAAGGATGGCAATAACTGCAACAAATTTTTTCATGACAGGAGGTATTTGAAATAGTAAGATACTACAAATCAAATATTGAATCCAAAGAATAGATTTGAAATTGTTGGGCACCCGGATTTAATAAAACGGAACGCATTTTTTGCGCGAGTACCTCAACCGGAAGTAGCCTCTGGCTTTTAAATAAACCAAGCTTATTAAAGAACTGAATAATGGCAATACCTAGTTTTTCCATAGGCCTTATTTTATCTGGCTGCCTTAGCAAAAATCCAGGTCTAAATATATGTATCTGCTTAAATGGTAAGGTAGAGGTGGCGTTATCGAGCGCG
>JBIIZN010000003.1:0-30518 GCA_044346275.1 Sediminibacterium sp. | reverse complement strand
ACAAAACGATTTTAGTTTTGGACAAAGTTATCTTACGCAAAATAAAAACTTAATTTCTGTAGGTGTAAAATCAATTCAATTTGTAGATAGTAATGGAAATTTTAGTGGAAAACCGTATGCCCCACTAACCTATTTAAAAAATGAAAGAATTTACTCTTTTTACAATAGCAGTAAAGGCAAAACATATATCCTTACCGAAAAAAGACTTTTACTATGGAATGAAGATTTAAATACATTCAAAAATATTGCGCCTAAAATAGATTACAAAGAGTTTACCTATAAATCGCTCTTTAACATTTACAATTTAGTTGTATACAAAGATAGTCTTGCATTTGTATCAGGTTATGATTATGGTTTAACAGAAATTAATTTAAAAGAACAAACCAAGAAAAATTTTACAATTAATGATGGTATGCCAACGCAGCTGGTATATGATTTAAGGATAGACCCAGCTAGTAATTTATGGATGTCTTCTGATTATGGTTTAATAAGATATTCTATACAAAAAAAACAGTTTAAAAATTTAACACCAAGCGAAGGTGCACAAGGTTATGAGTACAATGCCTATGCTAATTTTATGACCATAGATGGTGATTTTATTTATTCAGGACAAGGTGGAATAAATTACTTCAATTACAAAGATGTTTCTGATAACGAACAAAAGCCAAATGTCATTATTCAGAAAGTAACCATAAAAAATAAAGTAGTTCCAATAGAAGCTGTAAAAACAGACAAGTTTATTGAAGTTAAATACAATGAAAATGTATTAGCCATTGACTTTGTTGCATTCAATTATAAAAACACCATACAAAATAAGTATAAGTATATCATGGTGGGTTATGATAATGATTGGAGAGAATCGGGCTCTCGCCATTACACAACATATACCAATCTTCCAGCAGGTGAATATACTTTTAGAGTTATTGCATCAAATAATGATGGTCTTTGGAATGAAGAAGGCGCCTATGTAAAAATCAAAATTTTACCTGCTCCATGGTTTACCTGGTGGGCTTACACTATTTATATTCTAATCGTATTATCAGGGATATTTTTATTTATTGGGTACAAGCAAAAAGAACAAAAGAAAGCTTTAGAAGATGAGCGCAAGAATAATGAATTAGCAGAAGCTAAGGCATTACAAGAAAGGTTATTGCCAAAGCAAAATCCAGTTATAGGCCACTTAGATATTGCAACATATTTGAGAACTTCAACAGAAGTGGGCGGTGATTATTATGATTTCTTTGAACAACCAGATGGTTCATTGTATGCCATATGTGGAGACGCAACAGGACATGGTACCCCATCAGGCATGTTGGTTTCTATAACTAAGGCTGGTATTATTGGTTTACCGCAAATGCCACCTAACAAAATGTTATCGGCCCTTAATACTGTTGTTAAGAAAGTGGATTTAGGTATTTTAAGAATGAGTTTAAATATTGCCCATTTAAAAGGTAATCAATTGACATTAAGTTCTGCAGGGATGCCGCCATATTTTATTTATCGTGCTTATAGTCAATCAACTGAGGAGATCATGTTATCGGGTATTCCACTAGGAAGCTTTAAAAATGTGGAGTTCGACCAGCTAACTACCGAATTTAACAAAGGTGACATTTTAGCCATTATATCTGATGGATTGGCGGAAGCACCTAATGCAAGTGGCGCATTATTTGATTATCCTCAGATACAATCTATTATAACAGCAAATAGCCATATGGATGCAGAAACCTTAATTAAGGAATTGATGCGTCAAGCAGATATTTGGCTAGCAGGGGCAAACAATCCAGATGATATTACTATTGTTATGATTAAACATAATTAATAGACATTATTGCTAATAGAGAATGAATAAATCGTAGAAAAGTACATTAACAGTTTCTTATGTTAATGTATTGTGGTTTTAAGTTTTGATAACAAATTAAAATGATTGGTCTTTTTAATTTCGGTTCAAACAAAAAATAAAACCATGTGGGATATAGTGTTTAATATTTGTGTAGACATCATGTCTTTTTTGGGCGACCTTACTGGACTTACCTATAACGAGATTAACGTAGTCGTATTTTGCATTTTATGGCCTCTTCATACGCTCTACTTATTTTTTCTATCTTATAAGGCGAGAAAGACACTTTATCTTTTACAAAACCCTAACTCAAACCCAAAAAATCTCCCCTTTTTATTTCCTGTATTAAGCCGCGTATTTAATATTAAAAACAAATAAACCATTATGTTAAAAAAACTTTTTGCTATTTTGGCAATCACTATTTTATTTGCTAGTACTACTTCTGGACAAAAGAAATATTTTATTACTTACCTCAATAAGGCCGAAAAGTTATTTGAATCAGAGGATTATATAAATGCAAAGCTTTATTATGACTCGGCATTAAAAATTAATCCCAAATATGCAATTGCTTATTTAAAAAGAGGCAAGAGCTTATATGCCGAAGCAAAATTAGAAGATGCAATTAACGATTTCAATACCTGCATATTTTTAGATCCCACTAACGCTAGTGCTTTTAATTATAGAGGAGATGCAAAAATTATTTTAAAAGATACCCTTGCTGGTATCCGAGATTTTGATACCAGCGTACTTATCAATCCCAAAAACTATTATTATAGAATAGATAGAGGCTACGCATATCTAGATCTAGACTCCAACCAGTTAGCATTAAATGATTTTAAGTATGCATATAGTTTAAATACTACAAAATATGATGCCCCATTTTACGCTGGTGTAGCTCACTTTCACCTAGAAGAATACGACTCTTCACAGGTTTATTTTAATAAAGCTACCGCTGTTGATTCTTTAGCATCAAGCCCCTATTATTACAGAGCTAGAATCAATTACAATGAAGACAGCTATGATGCTGCGCTTACAGAAATCAATAAAGCAATAAAAATAGCAAGTGAAAAGCCTCATTACTACGTGCTGAGGGCTAAAATTTATATGTTTAATGATAACGAATATGATGATGATATTGCAATAGAGGACCTAAACAAAGCAATTAAAATGGGGTCTGAGGAAGCCAAAGAATTACTAGAAGAATATTTTAGTGAAGGAGATGCTTAATATGAGAATTACATTGATTTTGCTATTCACATTTACAAGTAGCATTTATGCTCAAAAAACAACTTTAGTTTTAGGAGGCACATTAAATGATTGCCCAGAATTTAGTCATGATTATACACGCATTATTCAGGGTATCAGGGTATTTGAAATACCGAGCAATAAACTTATTTATGAAGCTACCTCCAGAGATTCTAGCATTATACCTATGTCTATTGTATTAAACGACGCTAAAGTTAGTAATTACAGGATAGCTTACTCTCTAAACCTAGATCATCACTACTATCAAGATAAATATGTAACACTTAAACCCATCCCGATTAACTATGTCAATTTTTGTAGGTATGACAAAAATGTGGAGCCCGTTAATCCATTTAGTAATTGTAAACCCTCAGATACTATAATTATTGAAAATAGCACCACCGGGTGTTTTGATCACTTTTTTAGTAAAACATTTTTTGTAAATCAGAAACAGGGGTGGACAATACACAAAGAACAATATAAAGTTGAGTGTGGTTTGGAAAGCAAATCAGGGAAATTTGAGGTATCCAAAAAACCAAATCAGTATTCAAAAGCTAGAATAGTATCGAATCAAGATATTAACAAGATAATACTTGCAATTAACAACATAAAGATGCTAATGGCTGGAGCGTGTACTACAAACTCATACTATACAATCAAGTATAATGGCAAAAAAATGGAACTTCATGATGGATCCTGCCAAGACGAATTAAACAAAATATTATTTACATATACAGGCTCCTACTACTAAAATCAACTTCCATACTTATGGGGGCCTTAATATTTAACCAATAAGAGAAATCAAGATGAAAAAAATATCAATTTTATGTTTCACACTTATTCTAATTCAATTTTGTACAGTTAATGCTCAAAATTGGACAACTAATCAAATTGAAAAAGCAAATACAGCAAAAGATATTACCTATTTGACAAACGTTGAAAAAGAATGTGTACTGTATATTAATCTTTGCAGACTATATCCAAAAGATTTTCTAAAAAATGAAGTTATAAATTATTACGGTACAGATAAATACGATGATTATTTAAGTAATTCCAGCTACCGACAATCATTGATAAATTTATTAAAAACCATGCAACCAGTTGATGCATTATATTTTGATAGTGAAGCCTATAAAAATGCAAAATGCTTTGCCATTGAACAAGGAAAAGCTGGCACAACTGGTCACACAAGAATAAATTGTAAAGATGGCAATTACGCTGAGTGCTGCTCTTATGGCATGGATACCGGAAAAGATATAGTACTCCAATTATTGATTGATCATGATGTTCCTAGTTTAGGTCATAGAATTAATTGTTTAAATAAAGCTTATACAAAAATAGGCGTGTCAGTGCAAAACCACGTAAAGTGGGATACTTGTGCTGTACTAGACATGATTTGGTAAACTCTACACACCCATAAATAACAGTATCCTTGAAAATAATTTTAACCTATCTCCTAAACGTAATTCTTTACGGAATTGTAATCCCTGTAACCGTATTTATCTTAGCCAGTTTAGCAATAGAAATTTCATGTAAATATTACTGGGGTGAGCAGTATTTAAAGGGCGATTCAGGCTTTAAACTCGGCGCCTGGATGATTTTCTATTTCATTACACTCACGATGTATTACTACCTATTTGCACTCATCAATTTTGGTTTTAGTCATAGGCAAAGGCCGGTAACAGTTGGCATTACAATAGCAATGCCAATACTGTTTCATTACCTAATAAGTGCTTATGATTTTAGAATTACTATTTGCTTTGCTGGATTTCACTTAACGTATTATATTTTGTTTTTTGCATTCGTGCAACTGCAAAAGGTTATAAAACGAAAAATAAAAGGTAAAGAGATATAACTATCTCTTTACCGCATTAGCAATACCACCTAATACTTTATTAGTTTCTGCCAGATTTTTAGATAGTGATACAAACTGATACTGTAGTTCATTGCCATCTAATTCAATTGTAGAAAGAGACTTATTTAGTGAAGAAATTTTGTTTTGTAATTCACTAATCTCTATAGCCGTATAAGTTGGCGTTACAGATTGAGCAGATTTATCGAAAATAAGAATTAGCCCAGTAGCTAAGAATAAGACTACTTCAGTAATCATTCCAACCGATAGCATAAATCCACCCCAACTGGCGTGAATAATTTTTCCATAAGCACCCAAAATAACCAATGCGGCTCCAATACTAAATGTAACTTCTAAAACGTGTTTGATTTTTTTCATAATTGTAATTTTAAATTGTAAAAATGATATCTCTTTTAATTTAATGATTGATTAAAAATAAATAGGTTCTGTGTGTTAAGATTGTTAAACCTAATTACCCTAGTAATTTTAAATTTTCTTTTAGAAGTAGTAAAAATCAAGCATTACTTTGCTCGTATACCGTCTTCAAAAATGACTCAATAACGGTATTATAATTTTGCCTCGTTAGCTCCTTAAACAGCAGTGCGTAATATCCATCCCCCTCTTTAGTGGTAAAAACGCGCATATGCTTTGTTCTCATACTGTCCGAATCATCAATAATGAGGCGGTCTGGCTTATCAGGCCCAATAATACCAGCAGCAGCAAAATACTTAGCAGCAGCATGTATTTGCGCCATAGAAACAATAAATGAAACGAGGTATAAATTTTGTATGGTTAGCTCCTTTTTAAACTCTATGTAATGTCCTTTTTGCTCCTGAAACAACCCTGCTAACTTATTACCTATAAGCCCCTGCTTGAAACTCAAATATGCTTCATCCAGTTTTTTAATAGGTAAAATGAACATCATAAGTTTACCTGCTGGATAGTAATTGAGCTCTGTTTTACCCGGATACATTACTAAAATGTTTCCTAAGGATGTAATGGCATTTGAAGCCTCTAGGTATAAAGGGTCTTTACCCAAATCCCAACTGATGGCATCAAATAATAGTGCCTTTTCGAGATCCCGGTTAAAGGTTTGGCGGGCGCTTGTGCCATTAGGGTTAAAGGTTTCTAACTGGCAACCAGTATCATCCCAAGTAACCTTGTGTACTAGCTTTTGGGAAATTTGAGAAAGGTAGTTAGCTGAAAGTTGATTGTCTGTTTCAACAATACTTTGCTTGTCAATAAAGCCAAAGCCCATAGACCCAGGTAATTGACGACCGTTTTTGGAAGTGTAAGCGATTTGCATACTGGTATGATTTTAAGGTTTTTAAATCACACCAAGAACTAGATAGGGATTACATTTTATTGTGACTGTAAGTCCTCATCGTATTACCACCGCGGAGTGTTGCTCTCGGTTGGTACCCAGTTAAGGGTTCTTGATGATAGGGCGAAGGTAGAAAGATTTATTGAATGGAGGGAGGTTAGGAAGTTAAAGGGTTCTTAAAAAGGCAAATCATCATCGTCATACAACTGGATTCTTGGCCCTTTCGGCGGATTTCCTTCTGAATAAGAAAAGTCATTGCAATGGTAAATATCTTTTACTCGGTCATTTGACTCTTCCATAACAAGTTCTAAATGGCTGTCATCAACCCCGCCAATAAATGAGAAACCTTTACAGCCATAATTGCAACCTTTACAAACACCGCCTTTACTATACAATCTATCGTTGCCCGTATTTTTAAATTTTGCAAAAGCATCATTTAATAAGCCAATGAATACAGACTTTTCTTTATCACTGTATTCGTGATAATCCAGTAATTCATCGATTTTATTGATATTCATTCGTTCAATAAAATAAACGATTGCAGCATATTGAGTTCTATCTTTTAATATGTTTTCTTCAAACTTTTTTTTCTGGTAGGTTTCAAAAAACATACCAATGTACGCATAGCTAACCCCCATATAATTTTGATTGGCAATTGCAGGTAAACCAGCAGGTTTAATTTGAATGCTCTCAAACAAATCTTTATGGGTTTCGAGCCAAACTGATGGATGGATACTTTCGAGCTCAATTAAGGCTTCTTCACAAAAGTTGTCTGCTATTTGATAGTCTATTTGGTCCATAACATGTTGCATTAAATTATCAGGGGAGACTGAAATTATACATTCCTTGGAATTGCAAACAAATAAGCATCACAAATATTTGTCAACATTAGACAAGACAATGCCCCGTTATTTAAGGTATTGATTGTCAATATTTTAATGAAGAATAATTTTTTCAATTACAAGTTGTAGAGAAAAATTTGAGGCATACCGCCAGGCTAATTTTGTATCCTAAAACAAAAGATATGCTTACACAAAAACAACATGCCACAGTTACAAAAACACTTTCTTTTTACAAAGAAAATGGAATTTGGTTTGCAGACCTACCACAGTTCTTAGATGCCGGATTAGGCACTAAGGCTAACTTAATGATGGTAGATGGAGCCGACACCTTTTTAGATCATGTATCTAATTACCAAAACCGTTCCACACTTAAAATTAGCACAAGCCAGTTTCAAGATTCAGATACAGTGCTACATAAAATGGGCCTGGGGCTTAACCAAGAGCTACTCGATTTAATTGGTCATGCCAAAGTAAACTATGGTGCCTATTACAAAGTAGATCAATTTAAAGGAGTCCTCATCAACCATCAACTCTGGCTTTGCCCTGTAACTGAGTATGTTTTTGAAGGATACTATCCACAAACCATTTATATCAAAATAATAAACAACCAATAATTATGAAAACTAGAAAAACAATTTACCACTTAGTAGTGGACAAAAGCGGTTCTATGATGGACTGCGTAGACAGCACCATTAATGGATTTAATGAACAAGTAAATAGAATTAAGTATAAATCCTTAGAGTTTGCAGAGGAGGAAATTACCATGGGGTTAACCACCTTTAACGACAATGTAAAACATGTCTATTTTCAGCAAAATCCCAATAAAATGGTTTTATTAAACTATGAGAACTATAGGCCAAGTGGAGGCACTGCTCTTCTGGACGCAGTTGGAGAGACAATTACCGAAATTGAACGCCAAATAGCTGCCAGTTTAATACCTACAACAGCCATTATCGTAATTCTGACAGATGGCTATGAAAATGCATCAAAAAAGTATAACTTAGTAAATATTCGTAATATGATATCCAAGTTAGAGGAAACCGGCAAATGGACCTTTAGTTTTATTGGAGCAACATTAGATGCGGTAGATGTAGCTGCCTCCATGTCCATAAAAAGCCAAAACAGCTTTTCATTTGAAAAATCCGAAATGAAAAATGCAGTTTGGGATAAATTAGACAAATCGGTTAGTAGTTACTTTACTAAAAAAAGATCGAATAGAAATTTAAATAACTTTTTTGAAGATTAATTATGAAGGTACATTTAATCAAAGATGGTGACGTTGGAAAAGATACTTTTTCGGAAGTGGTTGATTTGTTACAAGCCATAAGCGGGCCCATTGAGTTCTATTATGACAGTAATAATATAGTAAACTTTACAGAAGATGATGTTATTGAGAAAAAAGTGCCTAATGAAAAGAAATTTGGACAATCAATACAAGCATATGCAAAGGTTGAAAATGCCGAGTATCCAGTAGTAAGATCTATAAGAACATATGAATCAAGACCATTAAGAACCTTTTCATTTCCATTTTTGAGAAAAACTACAAAATGGACCACCATCTTTGATAAATGTAACTCTTACAGGTTATATAATAATATACCTAACGATGAGTTTGTACTCCTCTTAACTGAGGTTTCAAATACAAATAACTGGTTTGCCTCATTAGATGAAAAAATGCCATTTAATGGCTTCATTCATACTGCCGATTGGAATCATTTTATAAAATGCCAAGACTCCTTCCCTATTGCATTTGAAGTAATTGCTCTCGTATTACAAAAGCACATGTTTAATGATTATAATGAGGCACGAAGCTCGGTTCATTTAGATCCGATTGGATGTGTAAATGATATGTGCTTGGAGAAAAAGGATATTAAATTAAAATTACGGACAGCTGATATTTGCCCTGATTGTATGAATAAACTAAAAGGGAAATTAACGTTTGCTGAAATAAATCAGGCATTAAATATTATGGAGTCTTTGCGCGTTAAAATGCTCTTCTCTCAAAATTTTAAGCAAAATGTACCTTTAAGCAGGCTTATTATTGATACTGAGAATAGAATTTATTTGCCCGATTTTGGAAATATTGAAATTAAACTAAGGCCGCTAGAAAAAACATTATACTTTTTTTATTTGAACCACCCAGAAGGAGTTGGATTAAGCTTTTTAAGAGGCAAAAAGGTGGAAATGTATGATATTTATACAAAGCTTTCAGGAATAGGAAATTTAGAAGAAATGAAAAGCAGAATTAATGATATAGTAGATGTAACAAAGAGTTCTGCATTTGAAAAGATTTCTAAAATAAAAGCCGCTTTTGTTAAAGCTATCGGAGAAGAGCTAGCGAAAAATTACTATATACAAGGCGGAAATGGTGAGGCTAAGAAGGTTTTGTTGGATAGGGGGTTATATATAAAAATGGGGATGAAATAAAATACAATGAGATGTGAATATTCAAAAAATAAAGCACCATCGTAAAAAACGGGAGTTCAACAATGAAATTCATCAAAAGCTCACTTATAACAATTTTAATTCTAACAACAGTTGGGATTTTGTTTAGAGGAATGTTTTACAGACATTTAGTGACCTACAAGTCGGTTGGTCTTCGAACAAATTATTCAGCAAAAGAGAAAAAACTTACTGACTATATTGAATCAAGTATTGACAACAAAGATAACATTGACATAAATCAAATAATCAAACTTGGACTTTCAATAACCTCAAACCAACTTAACTTTACTGCCAATAAAAACGACATAGATCCTAACAAACTCATAATTTCCAAGACAGCTCATTGCGTTGGTTATGCCTCATTCTTTATAACAACCTGTAAATATCTATTAAAAAAATATCACCTTGAAGACAAATGGATTTTACAACAACAGATTGGTCAACTTTATTTTCTTGGGACAAATGTCCACAAATATTTTAATTCTTCATTTTTAAAAGATCATGACTTTGTTACTATTGAGAATAAAAAAACTGGAGAAATTATAGCAGTTGACCCAACAGTTAACGATTATTTATTCATTGACTATATAACCTACGTTAAATAATAAAAAAGCTAATTGATTGGTATTGAAGCCTTTATTTTTCTTAGTTCAGTCCCGACAGGAATCAATACAAGTTGCTCCCATTTGTCACTTTGTGATTAAATACGCTAAAAATGAGTTATTGATTTAATCATTTAATAAACGTAGCAATAAAAAATGAAATAAGTTTAAGATTTAACTGGAAAGTATTATTTTTAATTAATATTTGTTTTCTTTATAATTTGAAATACTACATTAAAATAAACCATTAGATACTATGAAACAAAATAAGATTAGCACAAGATTTAAAATAATTGTTTTCACTTTTTTTGTTTTTTCTGGAATGTGTATCATTATTTTATATCCATATCGCTATAGAATTAAAAATAAAATAGCCTCTTTTTTTAATAGTAGAAAAATCAATAACCCATCTTATGCTCCATGTGAATCTTGTGATCAGCTATTTACCGATGGCATATCGGCTCATGAACTTGCCTATAAAAAAGAGGGCATAAAAAGTCAAAAAAATAGTCTAGAATTAAATAATTTGGAATCTAAAGGAGTTTTGAAAAAAATAAATACCAATGATTATTATATAGTGCGAGATATGGAATACTCCGATCCGTTTTTGTTGCCCAAAGCAGCTGATTTGTTAACAAGTATAAGCACATTATATATGAGTAAAATTGATAAGGCTGGATTAAAGTATATACCATTTGAAATAACTAGTGCAACGCGAACTATTGAGTCTGTTGAAAGACTTCAACGAGATAATGAAAATGCAATAAAAAATAGCGCACATCTCAAAGGAAAGACTTTTGATATTGGTTATATAAATTTTGCCAATTATCCTAAGCAAAGGGCTTTATTTATTAGCGTTTTAAAATCATTTAGAGAAGAAAATAAATGTTTTGTAAAATATGAAATAGGTCAAAAATGTTTTCATATTACGGCAAATTAAAAATTGCCTAACAATACATTGCTTGTAATAAGCATAAAGAAAAACTCCAAAATCGTTTAAAAGTCGGAGTTTTAATATACCCTTTTGGAACGGCTTTTGTAATCTTTTGTATTATTTTCTGTGACTCTCTTGTCGCTACAACCGTCGCAAGCATTAAATTAATTCTACTGGAAAGAATCCTTTTTAAATAGCACCACAATTCTTCTGCCTAAGTCAAAATTATTTAATCATTTGGCCTCGCTGCATCAACGGGCGGCCCGCCTCTTCTATCTATTTTGCGATTGTTTTTGGGAGGTATCTGATCATTATTTAATCTACCTATTAACTTATAAAAATAATTCCCATTTTGTGCTGTATCTCCGGGAAATTTCAATTGGTTATTATTTTCCAAATCCCACTTATATACATCCCCAGAACCATCAGTTGTATTTATGATAATTAAATTCCCATTTGCTTCAATAGCCTGATACTTACCGATGGGTTCACCCTTAGAACATGAAATTAATAAGACACTTAAAATTAGTACTACAAATAGATTTTTCATACTTCTAGTTTTATTGTGGATCATTAAATAAAATTTTATAATTTCCTTTTAATTCAAATATACACTTTTTTTATAACATATTTAGTCTGAAATAAAAGCCCAACTTAGCGTATAATTTAAAAACTGTTCAATTTGTCCTGTGTAGATAATGTCATTAAACCAACAGAACTTAAAGTTTAGTAAAATCACAATTTGATTAATTCATCCTACAACTCAATCTTTATGTCAGACCAATGTGACTGATAGTAAATTTGGTTTAGCCAGTTGATTTTGAAAACAACAACCAAGTAAGCACAGGATTGCCAGCTCACTCTGTTCGCTAACATTCTCGCAATTAGCAAATTGCATTTTAGAGGATTTGGAAAGCTTTATTATTTGAATATCAAATAATTGAAGTTAAATTAGATAGTTTATAAATTAGGTGAGTTTACATCCGCTTTATAATAACCGCTTAAATAAGGCTTATTTTCCTTTTTCAGGGAATCGTGTCCATCTATTAATCCATGATGGTCTTGAAAGAGTATGTATTTGTTGCTTGGAAATAAATGATTCAATATTACTTTCGGATTTTGCTTTAGTTTTGAGTTCTTTGGTTTGATAACAAGTTGAACCCCAAATTGAATTGAATTTATTATTAGTTAATTTACTATTATTGCTCATATATGATTGATAACTATTACTACTCAATAATACTCCTAAATGATTCCATTCAGTTATTGTTGAGTTAGTTAATTCAAATTTAGAGACACCTTCTGTATATAAACCTGATCCGATTCTTAAAATTGATGAGTCTAAAATCAAGGTCATATTATCTAGTTTAGGATAAGTTGGTTTAGTAGGTGAACCATTATTTTTACACTCAATACTATTACCACTATTAAACTGTTCTCCAATCATTGGTTGATAACAATAGTTTTTATCTTTTTTACCTATACTATTTTTCACAGTACCATTATAACCATAATCAAAACTAAAATCATCGTCAGCACTAGCATATGAATATAAGTTACTAGTATTCACAGAGCCTCCCATAAAATAAAATGAACAATCTCCTGAATAAGATGTTTGAACATATTCAATTGTAGTTCCTTTACCAACACCTCCTAATGTCAATGCTCCAATATCAAATGATCCCATTACTAGTGATCCATATTCAATTCTCACATAACGTAAAATACCACTATTATCGCTATCATTTTTTCCACCAAACGGAATAACTAAGCATTGATAGCCGGTAAAAATATTGTTTCCTAGGTGATTTGTTGTAGCATTACCTAGTACAATAAGACCACCAAAATCACCAGGCATTTTTTCTCCATCTGGTTTAGAAGAGGTGAATACTATAGGTTTACTACTAGTGCCATTCGCAATAATTTTAGAACAAGGCTCAATTATGAGCATAGCTTTTTTACTGCTTTTAATAACTGTTCCTGCTTCAATTGTAAGTTGTGAACAGTTTTTTACATAGACATTTTCTTCTAATATATATTCATTTGCTGCTTTTAAAATTGTGTTAGTTGTAATTTCTCCCTTCAATACTATTTTTTGTGAAGGTGTGTTATTATTACTTAATTCTGATTTTGAACAACTAAAAAAATTGATAATTGCTACTAAATAAAATAAATTCTTCATGTACGATATTCTAAAGCCAAGGTAGTGGCAAAAAATAAAAAGAATTGTGAAAATAAAATGTTTAGAACTTTCTTAACAAAGTCTGTAAAAAAGCTTTTTTATGCCTACAAATCAGGCAATTATAAAATACAATTACCTCTCCTTAAGCTAGAGATACTATAAATTGTAAATATTTGAAAATAATTACAAAAAATAGCAAATTTTTAATATAATATAATATAAAAATGAATAATATATACTAACTTTATTATATACTAAATATTTATTTTATGTTGATATCATCAAATAAATCAATCAATAAATTCTATTTTGTTTTTTTGATTTTAATTGTTTGCAATTCATTGGTATTTGGGCAAATTGTAAACCCACCAACTGTTAGAATAAAAGCCTCAGATATCGAGAATAAATCAATTAGCGATATTTGGCTTCTTAAGAATTCAATTTATGCTAAGCATGGAATGCCATTTAAAACATATGAGTTGCACGCAGTTTTTATGAAGCAAAAATGGTACAAGCCGAATAAAAATTATAAGAACACTCTTCTCACTCCAATTGATACTTTTAATATAGCAATTCTAAATAATAAAGAAAAGCAATTAAAGGCTCTAGACTATAAGAATAATTCTGAAAAGCAGATCGTAAATTTTGAAAACATATATAATACTTTTCAATTTCCACTTTTTAGTCAGCCCGAAAAAGAAAAGCTGCAACAAAATGGCTTTATAGCATACCCCACTAATCGAAATCAGCTTTTTCATATATATGAAAACAATGATTATTTAGGAGTTCCTAGTTTTATAACAGTAGATGCTGTACTTCAATTGTATCACTTGTATTTTGATAAAACGTTAAGACATATAGAATCTAATTTTCTAACAAATAGTTTGAAAGTTTTATTAAATGAGTCTATTATTGAATTAAATAGGCAGAGAAAATTGACTAGCAATATAAAGATCATAAAAGCTATTGATTTTAATTTAGCATATTTAGGTGTGTCTCAAAATTTATTAGAAGAAAATCATAAAAAAAATTACGGAAATCTTAGTGATATCGCATCAGAAGAAATAGAGAAGTGTAAAAATGCATCTAATTATCAAGAATCAAAACTACTTCATAGAAAATATGATTATAGTCAATTTATTCCAAGAGGCCATTATACTAGAACTGAAGATTTAAAGCGATATTTTCTTTCGATGATGTGGCTGGGAAATGCGGGTATAAAAGTAAATGATAAAAAAGATAGCTTAAACTCAATTACCGAAATAAACCTGTTAGCATCCATAATCTTTACAAACGTTTTATATAACAAAGAATATCAAGGCAAAAGACTTATCAAATTATGGAGTGATATCTATGAACCCACAGCCTTTTACGTAGGTTTATCTGATGATTTTGGACCATTACAAATGAAAGAATTAATCGATAAATTTTTTCCTAATAGTAATAAACTAGATGATTATGATAATGCAGAAAAATTAAAAACATTAGTTAATAAATTACCTAGTGGAGTAATTACTGGCAAGGGTGAATATGCCGAAAATGGAACGCAATTTAGAATTATAGGGCAGAGATTTATTCCTGATTCTTATATATTCCAGAGATTAACAAGCCAAGAAAGGCCAATGCCAAATGGCTTGGAAATAATGGCAGGTTTTGGTAATGACAAAGCATTTGAATTAATGACTAATGAGTATAAAAGCACCTGGAATCTAAGTTTTCCAGGTTATGTGGATACATTAAAAAGAATAAATTCTGAATTTAATAATAAACCAGAAGATTATTGGAAGCAAAATTTGTATTACAATTGGTTATATAATTTGAAGTCTTTATTTGATGTGAAAGAGGTGGGTAATTTACCTTTTTTTATGACTACCAATGCTTGGAGTGTTAAAAGCCTTAATACTGCTATGGCTAGTTGGTCTGAACTAAGGCATAATACTATTTTATATGCAAAGCAATCAGAAGCAGTTGAATGTGGAGGAGATGGCGGAACTCCCTTAAATATTTGGCTTCCTGAGCCCCCAAAAGGATATGTGGAGCCTAATATTGAATTTTATAATCGAATGATTTCATTATTACAAACAACAACATCAGGTCTAGTTGCGAGGGGTATAATTGATGCGCCATTTGAGCATATCAGTAGTGAGTTTATAAGTATGCTTCAATTTTTAAAAAATATTTCCGAAAAACAATTAAAGAAGCAAAAAATAACACTTGAAGAGTATGAGCAAATTCAGAAGTTTGGTTCGCTTCTTGAGCATTTGACAAGACAGTTATTATTAGATGATTATATATATTCTTGGGATGATGTTAATGGTCCCGATAAAAATATTCCAGTAATTGCTGATGTTCATCGAGGACAAGAAAAAGTACTAGAAGTTGGTGTTGGGAAGGCTCATTCAATTTATGTAGTTGTTGAAATAGAGGGGAAACTAAAACTTGTCAGAGGTGCAATCTTTTCATATTATGAATTTCCATGGAATGCATCTGATAGATTAACAGACGAGAAGTGGCAAGATATGCTGAATAAAGGATTAGCGCCTAAGCAGCCAAATTGGATAAATTATAAATTAAACAATATGCCTGAAAAGAAATTTGTACCATTGTATAAGCCATCTAGAAGTGATGGTAATGAATGGTCAACAGAGCCAGGCTGGAGAATTATATATTATGATACAGGTTGTTAGATTTTTATTAATATCAATATTTTTAGCATATAATCTACCAGTTAAATGCCAAGTAAAGTTTTCTGCGGTTGGAGATGTTTTATTAGACCGAGGTGTGAGGAAATTAATTGAGACAAATAATATTAATTATCCGTTCAAAAAAATTGCACAACAAATCAAATCCAATGATTTAAATTTTTTTAATTTAGAAACACCTATTGTCAACAAAAATGAAGGTTACAGAATAAATAAACGATTTTCATTTAGATCGGATCCTGAAATGATTTCAGGTTTAAAATTTGCAGGCTTTAACATTGCATCTGTAGCTAATAACCATACCATTGATTATGGGAAGTCAGGTTTCTTAAGAACCATGACGTATTTGAAAAATGATTCAATATTACCTGTTGGTGGAGGGAGCAATCAAAATGAAGCATTTACCCCTGTTATTATAAACAAGAATGGTGAAAAATTTGCCTTTTTTGGTTTTTTAGAATTTTTGTTAGAGGGAGTTGTTTTTATCGATTCTCAACCTTATCCAGCTTTTGGTGACAATGATCGTTTATGTAGTGAAATTAGAAAAATTAGAAAAGATGTTGACTATATAATTATTTCATTTCACTGGGGTCAAGAAGGTGCTGTGATACCAACTTCTAAACAAATTGAAATTGCACATGAAGTTGTCGATGCTGGTGCTGATTTGATTATAGGTCATCATCCACATGTTTTGCAGAGCATAGAATCATATAAGGGAAAATTAATTTTATATAGTTTAGGAAATTTCATCTTTGATAATACAGATAAACTTCAAAACGAAACTGCAATTTTTCAATGTGTATTTGAAAAAGGTAAATTAATAAATCCTCATCTTATACCAATTGAGATTAAAAATACTCAACCACAACTTGCAGACAGCCTTTCCAGAATAGACATCTTTACCCATTTATCTAAAGTTTCAAAGCACTTTAATACAAAGCTGATTATGTCTGATAGTATAATTAAAATCAATCCTATGAGTGATTTTAAAAAAGAATTTAATATTTCAGATTTTAAAGTCAGTTTATCTGAATCCGAGATTAGTATTCTTGATGCAAATAAACAGGAGTACAAAAGAGTTTTGCCTGATTCTAATTTCTCATTTGCAGATGCTAGTATATGGAAAAAAGATAGCAGTTTATTTATATATGCAATTATTAAAAACAAAGTTGATTCTTTGACTCAACTTGCAATATTCCCTTTTTCCATATACAATAAAAAATTTGCACAACCATCAATAGATGTACATAAACATTATAATGCATGGAAGATAGAGGTTTTTGATTTAGATAATGACAGTTCACCTGAACTGATTGTAGGTGTTAGAAAATCTACAAGATATTATTCAAATATTGAAAAAAGAATATTTGTTTATAATACAGAAGATGATTACATATATCCTAAATGGTTGGGCTCAAAAATTGGAGATGAAATTTTAGATTTTTCGGTTACGAGAGACAGTAAAATCTTAATTATTCATAAATTAAAAAATGAAGCAATTTACACGTTGTCAAGTTATAAATGGAACGGCTTTGGTTTCGATTTAGAGTCAGTTCTAGATAGGTCGAATAGATCTGATGCGCTTAAACTAACCGATTTTTGATAGTATTTCAATAATTCATTGAAGTTAGAAAATGAGCATATCATTGAATTGATTAATGAACCTTTACAGTGAAATGCAATTATACTCAACAAGCATCTCCAGCCCTATTATACACCTTAAGGTTGGTAGCGAAATATCAGTCTCAAAAACAAGTAACCTATGCTCATAATCATGCATAAAATTAAGTTCTCTGAACCTTCTGCCATCTACTAAACTTTCCAATATAGAGAGGAGGTCAGTAAACGCTGCTACTATTTTTGTCTTTTATACAGCGAACAGAAAATCCATTTAAAAAACAAAGTCATCGTTAACCAAATCTCCAATTTGAAATTGAATCTCAAAGTCTGTCACATAAAAATGAATTCCGATTTTCTAACTATAGAAAACCCGCATACGGATTCAGGCGCAAAACATGCTACAAGCATAGAGAGGCTGAGTATCGACGGTAAAGAAAGCCTTATTAATCATAGTCAAGGGAACACAAAGGAATCTATTATAAAGTTGTCAGATGACAGACAAACTATGACAATTAAATCAGTTGTATACTTTATGACTGCCACTCCCTACTATGTAGATGTTATGAAAAAGGCATCTACTAGCGTAACGGAGATTTCGCAATTGAGTGATGATGGCAAAACTATAATAGTTCAAGCCAAGGCAAAATCAAATATCTGGGATGGCGAGCGTTCCTGGAAGACCATATTTGATAAAATCAATTAGTAATATTAGGGCTAAACCGAATTTATCGGGAGGTTTTGTAGCGTGATAGGTAGGAATCTCTAATCAGGTTTTGGATGATTTCCGAAATATTATTTTTTGAATATCAATTAATTGAACTTCAATCTACCGCGTTTAAGAAATTAGAAACCAAAGATTTGATTTATATTCAAATACAGATTTTTCAGATAGAAAAGTCTTTGGAGATATTCTGCTAGTATTGTTCTGTGGGCATCAAAAAGTATTGCCTCACTACTTTTATTTAATGGCCTTAAAAATTATGTGAGGTAATCAATTACATTTAACGGATCATTACCATGAAAAAGTCTAATTTATCAGATTCCTTAATGACGAGAAGGTTACAATATCTGAGAATACTAAATAATCATATTATTAGAAATCTAATCTTAAAAATATTATCTTTAGTTAGCATTTTCAAAGTTCATCTTCTGTATGGACAATTTGGTCATAGGACGAGATGCGAAAAAAGTAAATAAAAATTTAACTGAAAACTGAAAAAAAATCTAATTTTGGATTCCATTTAATTAAAAGAAAAAATATGCATTTTTGGGGCAAGTTCAAAGTTTTCTGCTTCATTTTGTTTCTAAGTTTAACATCATGCCTATATTCTAAAGCTCAGGATGACATTATTGATAAAAATGAAGAATTATTATTAAAAAAGTTTAGTGATTTTATTAGTGCTTTTAAAAATAATAACGGCAACCATATTTCAAAATTCTTCTTATATCCAATTGTTGATAAAGATTTGATTTTTATGTTAAAACTTATTGAGCCAAATTTAAAATTTGAAAATATTTCACCAATAGATCAAAAAAAGGTTATGTCAAAAAAATTTAAATTGATTTTGGGGGATAATTTTTTAAAAATTAAAAAAACAGATTTAGAAAAATTAAAAAAAAATCGAAATGTTCTTATTCAAATAAATGAAAATACTCATGCCGATTTAGAAATTTATTCTAATAAAGATATAAAATGTGATAATTACACTGATACTTATTTTTTATTTCGACAGCAATGGGAGATGTTCCCTATCACTACTAAATTAATATTTAGGATTACAACTTTATATGAAGAAGGAGGTGGGCAACACACGTGGTGTTTTACTCTTATAGGCGGTCAATTATTCTTTGATTTCTTTATATTTATTTAGTCTGATTAGCTACCTAAAAAAGTTTTCTATTAGTTTATTATTGTTCTGGGAGTTTAATCGTGGAGAAATTCAAGATTATCTTACCCCATTCAATAAATCAATTACAACCGCTCATAATTGTTTATCCAAAGAAAATATTGAAGGCCTGTTGGAAATTGTATTGGAAAGGTTATATACCCTCCGCAATTCAATTGTCCATGGCGGCGCAACATACAACTCAAAACTAAATAGAGTTCAACTTAGAGATGCCTGCAACATTATGCAACTACTAGTTCCTATTATCATTGACATTATGATGGAAAATAGTAATCATGACTGGGGAGATATTGCTTACCCAGTAGTAAATTAAGTATACCTCATATTAAACCTCACTCAATATCAAAGCGCGTTTTTGTACATACTCATCTGCCGACAATAACCCTTTACTATTTAGACTATCGAGCGTCATTAAACGTTCTTCGATAGAAGGCTTAGCAGCCTCATTACAAATCATTTTAGCTTTATATTCTTCTATTTGCTCGGGACTTAATATTTCTATTTCAAAATTTACGTAGTCGTCATAATTAATGCGGCAACATGCAATTTTACCATCTCTGGTAAGATCCCAACCAGTGCTTGACCCCCAGCACAATACTTGATTTGACATCCAACCAACATTTCCGTAACGGGGTTTATATTTCATATGCATGTGCATACCCCTTTGTATTTGCTTTAAATGAACGCCATACTTAGTTTCTAAAACACCACTATACACCTGGTTAAATGGCATCATCTGATGCACCAAAACCGGGGTTAAATCATCCAATACTTTTTGACGAACCGCCTTTTCTTGATCCTCTAGTAATTTAAGATCAATCAATCGCTGCTGCTCCTCGGTATCCATTATTTTAACCTCATAAAATATATAATCTACAAAAGTATACCGGAGGCATAAAAGGCTTGCATCGTAAGTTATATCCCATCTGTTCGGAAATTGTTCTCCTAGGCTACCACCCCACCCAAGTTCACCATTAAACACCCAGGGAGCCTTCGTAATAGAATGCCTGCAATCAAAACGGTTGCGCTTAACTTCAATTAAATCAAACCCATAGGTTCGGGCAAATAATCCATCATTTACATCATCTAGTGTAAAGCTGTTTTTCTGAAATAAATCAACAATAAAGTCGGGCGATAATTTGTTTTCCATTTTTAAATATTTAAGTAAAAATAGAAGGGCAAACCTTACGCTATTGGAGGAGTAAAAGATTTTAAATACTTTTTAGCACATATAATTAATTATAAAATATGCTTCTTTAATTGAGTTAACTTATTTTCAAATAAATTATTTGTAAATTCTCTGGGAGTAGCTGATACAAATCCTCTTGTTCCAAAAATTTTATTACTGTTTATATTAAACCCGAATCCAAAAAATGTTTCAGGTGTTCCCTTCCGTTTTGTTTTTATTTCATCAAGGATTACTTGCATTTCATTGTTGTCAAATACAAGAATCTTAGTATCAAATGCAGCCTTGGGCTTAAAATTTACAGGATCAAAAAGCGGGAATGACAAATAACAAAAATAGAAATCGCAATACTTAGAGATGATAAACCTTTTAAACCATGCGTCATAATTAAATGAGCTTTTGTTTTTTGGAATACCAGTTGTAATATAAGTTCTAGAAGACTTGACTTGAATTGTTAAACTCTTTCTGTCAATCCCATTATGTAAAAAAAGATCATAGTCTTTCTGTTGGCGACTTAAAGGTATATTGACTGAAAAGTTTTGTTTTTTACTAAATTCTTTTTGTAAAATGCCAGCAATATAATATTCCGCAAAATCTATAGAGAATTTATTCATAGTATGAAAAGTTAATCAGGTCTTGGTGCGATTGTGCCATGTTAATCTAATTTGAGATTCCCTTAAAGATATAATAAATTTATCTATGATCATACCAATACAACCCACCTAAAACAACTATGGTATAGATGATGTAAAACAGCTTTTTCTTTAACGAAAGCTTAAAAAATGGAGCAGACATTATTAGCTGGTATAATTTTGTGAGCATTGGTTTCATCTTTTTTTTCAAAACTAACTACCCAAACCGCGCTCTATTGGAGGACTAACATAGCCACAAAAATTATTACAATGGCAACATACTTAGCCTTATATAAAAATTTGAATTTGGAGGGCATGTTACCAAAACAAACTCATCAGCTCCATTTACTTTAATTTCTGATGATTCGTGTCTACCATATAGTATTACTTTTTTGACCATGACGTTATTTACAATTTCAATTTGCAAACCTCCCTCAAAACCCGTTGTAATTGAATTACCTACAAACCCATTTTGCCGAGCAATCATTTGCAGTGCATCAAAATTGTAGGCCTTATCCTTGGTAGTTACCAATACACCCTCGGGTAAAGACCCAGCAAATAATTTAACCTCCTGAGCCTCGTTTGTACTGTTGGTTATTTCTACTGTAAATCCGCGCTCCATATATAAACGTTTTTTCAAAAATACGCACCCAAACCTTACGCTATTGGAGGACTTACATATTATTTTCAGTAATTTGAGAGGGCAAATACAAACCGCATGCCCAAAAACAAATCAGCCGTTATCAGACACCGTATTATAGATCAGATGCTTACCAATAAACGTAGGCCCTATCCTACTTTGGAGCAGTTAGCGGCTAAGTGCAGTACTATACTGGGTTCTGATGTATCTACTTCTACCATAGAAAAAGACATTAGGGCTATGCGCGAGCAGGCACCCAAGGGCTATAGCGCCCCTATTGTGTATTCTAAACTTGATGGCGGATATGTATACAGTGAAGTAGGTTTTTCTATTGCCGAACTTAATCTTAACGAAGAAGAATGGACGGCTCTTCAATTTGCAGCCGAGCTTTTATACCAGTACAAAGAAGTGCCCGTATTTAGCAATTTTAAAAACGCCATTGAACGCATTAACACCAGGTTTTCGTTAGGTATAGACGGAAGTGAAAAACTCATTGACGAAGTAGTGCAGTTTGAAAAAGCTGTTCATACCAATGGTATGGAATTTATAGAGTTCATTTATAAAGCCATTAAAAGCAAGCAGGTCATCACTTTTAACTACCGCAACATTTATAAAAACAAAACAAGTGCTGCCAGCCTGATCCCCTATTTAATTAAAGAGCACCGCAACAGATGGTACGTAATCGGCTGGAGTACCGAAAAAGAAAAATACACCACATACGCCCTGGACAGAATGTCTGGTGTAGAAACAACAGATACTATTTACAATAGACGTTCCGATTTTAATGCCTCTACCTTTTTCCAGCACAGCACTGGTATCATGGAAAGTAAAGCCAAGCCAGAAGAAGTATTACTAACCATACAAAGCCCCATTAGCAACCTAGTATTACTTGAACCATTACACAGTACTCAAAAAGTTATCGTAGAAAAACCAGACGCTATACAAATAAGCCTCAAAGTTTTACTCAACGAAGAGTTTACGTTTAAACTATTAGGCATGGGATCTTTTTGTATTGTTAACAAGCCCGCAAGCCTTAAAAAAACAATCAAGGATGCCATTAGCCTTATGAATGCTAATTACCTCTAAGCAGCACCGACCCTATTGGCATTAAATCTTCCCCTACTGGCATCCAAATATGACCGTCAAATTTTGGGTTCACAAAAAGCTTTTTTACGGTTATGCTTTCACATACCATTTTAAGCCCTGGCTCAATATAAAAGCCAAACCTATTACCAAACATAGGCAGGTGTGACGCATGCACCACATAATTAGGGCGGTCATACTTGTTTACAAAAAAGTAATAGTAACCCTCTAATTTTAAAATAGAAAAAAACTGCTTATTACCGCTTGTATTGTAATTAAAAAACAAATCACTAAACCTATGCTTTTGAAAACTATGATTACGCTCAAAACTAGACACCACAAACGACTGCTCCTCCGAACTAACCACAAACTTGTTTAAAGATCTAGACGCTTCATCAAAACCCCACACCAGTCCATATTGTCCAAAACCCTTATGGTTTTCTAACACCTCAAGCTCAGCCTTAATAATAAAGTTGTCGCCTATGTTATTAGGTAGCTCTTTATGATAATAGTTCCAGGTATCATCTGTTTTGTTTTCCATAATATAACGGCCCATCTTAAAAAAGGCAGACTCGGTATCACTCTCCACCGTTTCCCACCCCTCCTGCCGCTGGCCAAAATTGTCATCTATAACTATCTCTTCTTTGTAAATGTCTGCAACGGGTAAAATTTGTATCATAATTTCTATTTAAGACACAAACATACCCGGCCAAACCTCCGTGTATTGGAGGGGTAAAATAATACCCCCTAAATCATGTCCTCCAATAGAATGCGGTATGCCTTTTTAGTTTTGAGTTTTAATACCAATACCATGGAAAAACACAAGCCTAGTAACGTTAACCTCATTGAACCCATTAGTAACATCCTAATTAAAAACCTTACCGAGGATGCCCAGGAGTCTGGCTATACCTACCTCCACTGCGTATATGCAGCCAAACAAAAGTATATCAACGGCGGATGGATTAACATCTGGCCTACCACCTACCTATCAGGATCCGGTAAGTTTTTAGACGATCTAGAAATGATACAAGCTGTTAACATACCTGTTGCACCTAATAAGTTCCACTTTGCCGAGAGAGGGCAGGTTAAACGGTTTACATTGATATTTCCGGCTATTCCTAAAGACTGGAAGGAGTTTTGCCTGGTGGAAATGGTGGATGATAGAAATATTGGGTTTAAATCACGGAAAATTAGACGGAATGAGACCGGGATATATAATGTGTTTGTGGAGTGATAAGGGGGGATTGTCACGATTAAAAAATCAATAACTATGACCCTCTAGGTATTCTGCTTCATATTGGAGTTTATATAATTCAGTTATCTAATTTCAATATTTCAATCAAATTAAAAAAACTAAATCTAAACTTGAGTGAATTTCTTGCAGAGTGAACTTGAAACTCCCCTATGGAAACGTTATTAAATTTCATAGTATTGCTTTCATTCCATTGCGAAAGATTTCTTGTGAAGGTATAGTTCTCTTTGTTTCTGAATTCATCTACATTTTGTTGAACATCATAATTTGAAACAATCTTATGATTAAAAGAACTAAGATCAGTATTCACCCCATAAATCCACAACAAATGATCACAATCAAATAACATATTCAAATATTCAAGAAAGAAAAAATCTGGATTATTTAATATCGCCTGCTTGAATTTAAGTTCATCAATCGGTGGTTTATAAAATCCAGACTTAGAAAAATAGTAATCGAAAGTTTTAAAACTGGGCTGACCTATTTCTGGCGGACAAACCTTATTTGTCCTGGATGTATTCGTTTTAAGGCTTAATGTTCTGTTACCATCTAATATGAAATCAACACTACTTTTACTTCCTTGTCGAGCTCCGCCTTCTGCTCCAACATAAGCGATTGGTTCTGGCAAATCTTTAAATGCTGAAATCACGCTTGAAGTTATAGGTTCAACTAAAGACATATCTGATCGCGAAATTAAATTAGCGGCAGGGGGCAATGCAAGATTGAAATGTTTACATATTACAAATTCTGTTGTAGCTCCTAATGTTTCATTATTTCTATTCTTCCATTCAATGAATTCTAATAAATTTTTTAAAAAAAACCTGAATTTAATAAATCTATTTGTAGCAGAATGAACTTGAAATTCTCCTATACTTTTATTATTAAATTTTACAGTATTAGACTCATTCCATTGCGAAAGTGAATTAGTAAAAGTTATATTAGGTTGCGTAAATTCTATATTATTTAATTCCTTAGATTCAATAATTTTAATCGTATAGTCTTGCGAATTCCATAAATTAGATGAATTTTCTTTTAAATAAACAAAAACCGAAATATCACTTATAAATAAATAATCAAAGTATATCCCTAGCATTTCTTGCGTTTTTGTTATCGCTATTTGCTTGAATGTATGTTTATCAACCGCTAATTGATGTAAATGACCAAATAGTTTATTCGCCTTTTCAACTCCTGGCTGACCGGCAACTTTTGGACAAGGTTTAGGATTATTATTCATAAAAGTCCAAATACTAACGGTCTGTCCTGATTCATTAATAAAATTATGTGGCGATCTAGATATATACTCATCATTAAATTCATTTGAGTTATCTAGAAAGGAAGTGAGCTTTAGATTAACTATTTCCTTATTCAACTTAAATACTTGACCGAGAACATTAATAACTCTGTCTTCAATTCTTGAACTAAATTTAACATAGTCATATTCTAATTCAAAAAGTTCACATAAAGCTATTTTGGCGGAAACACCGAAAGATTCATTATTTAAAGACATTATATAAATTTTTATTAATACTAAAGTTATACAGTTTGGAACTAATTTTCAAATACTTTACATTTACCATATAAAGTAGACAATTATGGACAAAAGAAAAGAATATTCCTTTTATTCAATTATAGAAGTAGCAAAAGAATTAGGAGTTTCACAAAAAACTATACGTCGTCATATAGCCAGTGGAAAACTAGGTTCAATTAAAATAGGAAATGTATATAGGATACCTAAAGATTCAATTGAAGAATTTATTAATAGTAAGAGCAACGAGGACTTAAAAGAAGAGCTGATTGTATTAAATAAAGAGGTAAACAAGAGTAAAGAACAAAAAAAGCGAATAAAACAATTAGAAAAGATTTTAAAAGAAGACTTCAATCTTTTTGGTAAAAAAATCCCACAGAAATCCTTATCCGAAAAAAAACGTACACTAAACTATAAATCAAATTCCAAAGATGAAGTTAATTGGGTCGACATCAAGGATTCTTGGAAGAATGTTTCTACTTCCAAATTAACCTTCGTTGACTTATTTTCTGGGGCCGGTGGTATAAGTAAAGGATTTGAATTGGCTGGTTTAAAGGGAATTTGTGGAATGGACTGGTTCGATGCTGCAGGTAAAACCTACAGAAAAAATTTTCATCATCCATTTGTAGAAGGAGATATTAAACAATCATCTGTAAAAAAAGAATTTTATGATATAATAAAAAATAAATTAGGAAAGAAAAGAGTAAATATTGTCGCAGGCGGCTTTCCATGCCAAGGCTTCAGTATGTCAGGAAATAGAATTATTGATGATCCAAGAAATTCTCTTTACAAAGAAATGTTAGATATAGTAATAAATCTACAGCCAGATTTTGTTGTATGTGAAAATGTAGTTGGATTAAGGTCGATGCTTAGTGGAAAAGTTGAAGAAATGATACTAGAAGATTTTAAAAACGCTGGATATAATATGAATGTAACTATTTTAAGAGCTGCCGATTACTATGTTCCTCAAAAGCGTGATAGAGTGATCTTTATTGGGAATAAACTTGGTAAAAAGAATTTTCATCCAAAGCCTTTACTAAAACCAGCAGATTATAAAACTACTGGTGAAGCAATTATTGATCTTATGGAAATGAAGCCTAATGAAAAATTTAATCATGTACCTACAAATCACAGGAAAGATATGTCTGAGAGAATGCTGGCACTTGAAGAAGGAAAAAGTTTATATAAAGGATATAGCGATGCATGGAAGAAATGCCCTTGGGACGAGCCTTCATGTACAATTAAAGAAAATCACGGAGGTGTTAATATTCATCCAAAACTAGGAAGAGTATTAACTGCTAGAGAAATGGCAAGAATACAATCTTTTCCAGATAATTTTATTTTCGAAGGGCCAAAAAATAAACAATTGGTTCAACTAGGCAATGCTGTTCCTCCTCTACTTTCGAAAGCTATTGGATTAGCGATAAGAAAATCAATGGGAGATATTAAACCCTAAAGATAATTCCCATTCTTTTCTAATAAGATAAAGAAGTTTATTAAGCTTAATAAATTCAAATAAAAATAACAAAAAACACCTACAAAATATTTATACGTTGATGATTGATTTTTAAGTGGGTCCACCAGAGTATCATACTGGGTCACCCGAATTATGACTCTAATCTAATATTATATCTAAATTCTTACTTTGGTTACGGGATTTGCCAGCTCACAACGTTCTCTGTAATCTTTTCCCGATTTTAAACCAATAGGGCGCCTATATTTATCACTGCATTTGCTTGTCAAAAGGAAAAACTACCTCATCTTTAACACTCTTTCCTTACTAGGTTTGTCCAAGAATAATATTGTAATTTCTTTAATAATATAAGTTAGACTTTACTAATTCGCTACATTCATAAATTTGAAATAAAAGCAAAAGAAAAAAGAATTTTCACTGGCCTTTTTGTTAATTTACTTAGAAATAAAGTTTATTGGTATGATTAAAAACCTAGTCTTAGTATTGATTACCTTAATTAACCTAAAGCAAGCAAGTGCTCAACAATATGGATCATTCAAAGACCCGCGTGATGGGAAAGTGTATAAGACAGTAAAGATTGGAGAACAGGTTTGGATGGCTGAAGATTTAATTACTTCACACTTCCTCAATGGTGATGATATTTTTTCTCCAAGTGGCTCAGGTAATTTCTATAATGAAACAGAGAATAGATTACCAGCTTGGTGTGAAGCTAGTCTTAGAAATAGTAAATTATATAACGGATATGCAATAGTTGATAATAGGAAACTTTGTCCGGTAGATTGGCATATCCCAACTATGTCAGACTGGAATAAGCTAATTAAATTTCTTGGTGGATCAGCTATAGCAGGTAGAAAAATGAAATCAAAATCTGGTTGGGGGACGATAAAAGAAGGCGGACCTCAAACCATTATATGCCAAAACTGTAAAAGTTGGTCAGATGATTATAAACGCATGGTTCCTTGTCATACATGCAAGGGTAATAGGTTTATAATAAAAAATACACCTACGGTCGAAAAGTCATTAAATGGTAATAATCAAAGTGGCTTTAATGTTATGCCAAATGGAGAACTAGATTGTTATATTATATTACCGAGGATGTTCCCTAGAATTCTAACCACATATTGGAGTAGTGAACTTGCATCTGATTATTCACGAACGTTTTATCAGGGTATTTTTTTAGGAACTGGTGATGAATTATCAATTGTAAGTATCAAAAATACTGATGGCGCATCAGTTCGGTGTGTAAAGGATTAATTAAGGGGCTGGCTTTTACACTGCCTGCCTGGTAAACTCCATAACCAAAAGCGATAGTATATTCATATTTATTTGATTTTAAGTTGTTTAGCGCAGATAAATAGCGTAGAAGGAAAGGAATCTTTAGCACTAAAAAATAACCATAAAGTGAGCTGGAAAAAATGATTTGACTAAGATATATAATATGATTATTATATATGAAATGAACTATTTGCAAAATCAATCCTTTTAAAACCAATATTCAAAATATGAAAATCAAAATTTTGAATTAAAAACAAAGATAAAATTTACGGATAAGGACTTTAACATAGGTATGGGTTTTTTTTGTAAACCACGCAACTACAATAAATAGAGATTTATGAACCTTGCTTATTTCTTGTTGAATTCGCTCTGCTATATTTTCAAATACTGCTTCTGTTTACATTTAGTTAAATTTTAATACACATAACATAGAAACCATTGTGTTTTAAGGTTTCCTCTAAAAATATTTCTTGAATGTCTCCGTCCCCCCAAAAACTGAAATTTGTATGAATCGCTGAGGTTGCATTTATTTCTGTCGAAGTCCAAAAACGATGAAAACCCTCTTTTTCATGAATTCCAAATAAAATATCGCGTAAGCGAAAAAAAACATCATCACACATAATGGTAAAGTATTTTTTTGCCACACCATTAGAATGTCTTATTTCTCCATTTTCATTTATTAAGCACTGATAGATCTCGTCAAATAACATCTTCCAGTCTTTCTTGCTTGGTACTCGGAAACCAAAAGGGGCGAGACCTCTTTCGTCATTTATAGCAAACCAATTATATATTTTCTTATTTTTCAATTTGTTTTCGGTGTCATCTTCATAATAACGCCAAGCTCCTGTTTTGAGACTTTCCCATTCTTTAAGATTTTGAACCTGTGGTATAAGGTCTCCATTAGAATAATATTCAACATCAAGGTTGTTAATCATCCATTCCTGGTTACCAATTTTTACTGTTGTAAATGCTACTTGCAATAATCTTTCTTCGTGTTCACGTATGATTTTATTAGTTATTTCAATAGAGTTTCCAACTCTAACTAATCCATTAGAGCTAATTGGAATTATTGAATTTTCTATTTTATCGTCCTCTGTCATTATTAGTATTTTTTTTGTTTTGTTAAAATGGCTTATAACTTGTTTATTGATTCACTTTTATCTCTTGTAATTTGCTTTTTTAGCCGAATAGGCGAATGTTTGTCTCGCTTATTTTTCAAAGGTCGTCGAAGGGACTCCGGATTTTTTGAAGACTTTTTTGACTAACATGGGTATAGATCTCTGTGGTTTTACTTGAATTGTGTCCCAGTAATTCTTGAATATACCGAAGATCTTTGTCTTTGGTTATGCTATAGGGCGGCTTTTTTGACAATTCAAGCACAAATGTAATAATTTTTTTTGCACAGCAAGTTCCTCAGAAAGGCTCCTTAATTATCAATTTTGAACCTTAAACTCGACACTAAAATTTCGATAAAAAAACGCCCTGATTGGTGGTTGATTTGCAAATCCCTTCTCATTATTTCTGGAATTTTTTGCAAGTTTTTTGCAAGTCCATTTTAATTACAAAATCTATCTCCAGTAGGACTAAAAAACGGGGAGGAGAAATTGGACCAGATTTCAATACCCCTTTTTTCAAAAACATCGATTTTAGTGAATTTAAGAGGTTTTTTTGTCCAAAAAATTGCAAAATAAAGACACAAAAAAAGCCGATCATTTCTGAGCTTGAAATAAGAAATGATAAAAACTAACGTAGTTCCTCACACAATAGGACCCAATGATAGCAAGTGTTTCAAGATAAAAAGTGATGTTTTTATGAAACAACAAAGGACCCCCGATTTAACGTAAGTCCTTGATTTTCATGTAGCGAGACCGGGATTTGAACCCGGGACCTCAGGGTTATGAAGATTTTTTGAGAAAATGAAGGCGTTGATTTATAGTTAGTTATGTTTTCACAAAACCG
>JBIIZN010000147.1:0-2881 GCA_044346275.1 Sediminibacterium sp. | reverse complement strand
TGTGCAATACTTAGGATTGGAAATAATAACGCAAATAGAGCGCTACTTTTTATCATCCATTGAATCATTTTTTTCATCTAAAAAAGTATTAATTTTAAATCAATAGTTATTGTTGCGAATTAAGAAATAAATATAATGCAAATGTTTAGGAGTTCAAATAAATGGCTATTTGCAGCAACGGGAATTGGCATTTTTTATGCGCTAGCATTGTTCGTTTTTGCTGGTGATGTCTTCAAGAACGATCAAACTGTAACTCAAGCTATCCTGAACCTACTACTGCATTTAATTCCTACAGCAATTGCTCTTATTTTGACTGTTATTGCCCATCGGTTTCCATTGGCTGGAGCTATTATTTTCGCTGTTATTGCCATCATATACATCATTACGGGTTGGGCTAATTTACACTGGTCCGCTCATGTACTGATCGCTGGCCCACTTTTGCTTATGAGTATATTATATGTAATCGCCAGTAAATCAATTAAATAGGAAAAAATTCTTCGTATTTCAACTATTAATCGTAATATTGCGATTAATATGGGAGCCAGTAAAATCATTGATTATTCAGAAGCCGAGGTGCAAATAGCAAAATTTGCAAAAGCTTTATCACATCCTGCTCGAGTTGCCATCTTACAATTATTAATTCAAAAGCAGTCTTGTATTTGTGGTGATATTGTGGATGAACTCCCCATTGCGCAATCTACTGTATCACAACATTTGAAAGAATTAAAACAAGCGGGCCTCATAAAAGGAAATATTGACGGCGCTTCTATATGTTATTGTGTTGATACAGAAGTATTACAAACGGCAAACCAAATTTTAAATAAAGCACTAGCCGTATCTATTGAGTCTCCAACAACTTGTTGTTAAACTAAAAAATATAAAAATGCAAACTGACGAACAACTTAAAGAAATTGTAAAAAATAAGTATAGTGAAATAGCATTACAAGACAAAGAAACAAATATGTCTTCTTGTTGTGGTGCTGGCGGCTGTTCTACCGAAGTGTATAATATTATGTCTGAAGATTATACCACACTTGGAGGGTATACTGCAGATGCTGATTTGGGTTTAGGTTGTGGACTTCCTACACAATTTGCGCGCATTAAAAAAGGGGATCTTGTTATTGATTTAGGTAGTGGCGCTGGTAATGATTGCTTTATTGCTAGGCATGAAACGGGTGAAACAGGAAAAGTAATTGGAATAGATTTTACACCAGCTATGATTAATAAGGCGCGTGCCAACGCAATGGCTCGCGGATTTAATAATGTAGAATTTAGACAAGGTGATATTGAAAATATGCCCATCACTTCTAATGTTGCAGATGTTATTGTAAGTAACTGCGTATTAAATTTAGTGCCTAACAAACATGGTGTATTTACAGAAATGTATCGGGTGTTAAAACCTGGCGGCCATTTTAGTATTAGTGATGTAGTGCTTGTAGGTGCATTACCTGAAGGCCTACGTAAAGACGCTGAAATGTATGCTGGTTGCGTATCAGGAGCCATTCAAAAAAATGTTTACATGGAACTAATCCATGCAACTGGTTTTGAAAATGTAACCATTCAAAAAGAAAAAGCCATTATCATTCCTGATGATATTTTAGTAAACTATTTATCAGCAACAGAAATTGCTGCATTTAAATCGGGTAGTACGGGCATTATGAGCATTACTGTATTTGCGCAAAAACCATTAGAAAATAAAACAGCTTGTGTACCAGGTGGCGGCTGTTGTTAATTTATTATCGATGAAAAATATTTTAGTACTCTGTACCGGCAATAGTTGTCGCAGTCAAATAGCACATGGGTATTTAAAAACCTTTGCAGCAGATAAAGCAAATGTTTATAGTGCCGGCGTAGAAACCCATGGTGTAAACCTAAGAGCCATTGCAACAATGAAGGATGATGGCATTGACATTTCAAATCATACCTCTAATAATGTATTAGAATATACAGGTATTGATTTTGATTTTGTAATTACGGTTTGTGATCACGCTAAAGAAGTGTGTCCGTATTATCCAAGCAATGCTCAAAAATTTCATTATAATTTTCCGGACCCTGCAAAAGCGGTTGGCACAGAAGAAGAAATTAATAGATCTTTTGCAGAAGTACGCGAGATGATAAAAAAATATTGTTTACAATTTGTAAAAGAAAATATATGAGTGGACTTACAGCACTAGTTATTGGAGCTACAGGTGCCACAGGTACCGAGCTTGTAAAGCAATTAATGGATGATAACCATTATACTAGTGTTGTGGTATTTTCTAGAAGACCCTTATTGGTTACTCATACTAGTCTAACATCACATATTGTTGATTTTGACAACCCGCAAGCTTGGGCACATTTAGTAAAAGGTGATGTGCTATTTTCGGCGCTAGCTACCACTCTTAAACAGGCGGGAAGCCAAAAAGAACAATACAAAATTGATTATACCTATCAATACCAAACGGCTGCTACAGCTGCGGCTAATGGTGTAGCAAAGTATGTGTTAGTTTCAGCTATGGGTGCCAACTCAAAATCTTGGTTATTTTACCCTCGTATTAAAGGGCAACTCGACAAGGCCATTGCTAGCTTACCATTTAAGCAGATTCATATATTTAGACCCGGTTTTTTGCTAAGGCAGCCAGATAAAATAAGGCCTATGGAAAAACTAGGTATTGCCATCATTCAGTTCTTTAATAAGCTCTGTTTATTTAAAAGCCAAAGACCACTTCCGGTTGAGGTACTCGCGCAAAAAATGCGTTCCGTATTATTAAATCCAGACGCCCAACAATTTCAAATCTATTCTTTGGATTCAATATTTGATTTGTAGTATCTTACTATTTCAAATACCTCCTGTCATGAAAAAATTTGTTGCAGTTATTGCCATCCTTGTATTATTTATTAG
>JBIIZN010000065.1:0-9908 GCA_044346275.1 Sediminibacterium sp. | reverse complement strand
AATAGAAGAAAAAGAAAAGATTGTTAGTGGCCTCGTCAGGAATCGAACCTGAATCTGGAGCTTCGGAAACTCTTATACTATCCATTGTACTACGAGGCCAATTGCAAGGTGGGCAGCAAAAATAAATGAATTGCAAATACCCGCCCGTATTAATTAAGGCCTCGCCGCCGCTTTACACCCAGTAAAGCATATAGTGCGGCTGGTAAAAAAATATGCGTTGGCACAGATGCCATTATGTGCAAATCATCAAGTAGTGAAGATTCGTTGTTTAAAAAACGAAATACCCGGTCTGTCGGATTTTTAGAAAATATTTGAGTGAAAATAGTAGCGCCATCTAATTTTTTGTCTTGTAATACCCTAAGTAATACGGCGTCGTATAAGCCAAACTTTTTTTGTGAAAAACTGGGCCTCCTTAATGGATTTTTTTGTGCAACTACATCAGCTATAATCGCTTTTGTTTTTTCTTGAATAAAATGAAACGCATAACCACTGCTTCCTTTTACCTGACCACCAGCAACACCCATGTTAATGATGTTTCCAGCGCCACCAGAAAAAGAAAAATTAGTCATAGGTATTTGACCAAATTCTTGATGTGTAACCTCGTAATCAATACTGCCATATGTTTTTTGAATATAGGTCTGTATAGCTTCGTTGTAATCCTTGTCTGCTAATAAATTTTCTGTAAACAACGTATATTCTACAAGTGCGGTAGTAGGCGAGGTAGGCATTACATACATAAACGTAGTGCCCTTTGATTGATCTACGGTAAAATCCATGAGTGTGGCTACACCATCATTAAAAATAGGGGTTTCCGTTTTTATTTCATAGCCTTTAAAATGCTGCCATAAAAAATAATCAGCAGACTTTTGCGCCAGCACATTTACGGGTTCAAATAAAATGCTATTAAAAACTTTGTTGGCAGTAAGTGTTTGATTTTTGAGCTGAACGCTAGCTCCGGTTTGTGCAAAATGAACCGACAAAACCCGTTCTGTACAAAAAGTAATATTTGATTTACTGGCAGCCAGTGATAATACATGCGTATACAAATCAATCCCTCTAATCATTTTATAAACAAAGGGCGATAAGTTCAACTCACTTTTAAAAGTTGGGGCAATAAAAGAAACATGATCCCATTTTTTGATTACGATGGGTTCAAAAATGTCTGGTTCTTTTTCCCAAAAACACCAGGTTCGGTCATTGATATTTTTTTGAGCTGCATCAATTACCAAAATTTGAGCAGTATCAAAAAAAGGATGCTGCATCATGCGCATAAGTAAACTTAAACCCGCAAGTCCGGCACCTGTAATGATATAATCGTACTGTGATTTCAAAAAAGCCTATGCTTGATTTTGTAAGGCTTCGTCTTTGCGCACTTTGTCCCAGTATTTTTTTGCGACAATTAGCATACCAAAACTTTCGCCATCCTCTTTACCTAAATGCTTATGGTGCATTTTATGCGCCCATCTAATGGCTTTGATGTACTTATTATTAGATCTGGTAAATAATTTAAAACGCTGGTGAATAATTATTTCGTGCACTAAAAAATAGGCAAAGCCATACATAGCGATACCAGCACCAATACCCACCGACCAGTAATTTTGCGCCATACTACCTAGCATGATGCAAAGCCAACTTGGAATGGCAAATATTAAAAAGAAGGCGTCATTTTTTTCAAAGAAGCCATCACTTTTCTGGTGGTGATCTTCATGCAAATACCATAAAAAGCCATGCATCACATATTTATGGGTAGCCCAAGTAATGGGTTCCATCAACAAAAAAACGCCTATAGCAACAAAAACATAGATCATGGTAAATAATTTCGAAGTGTTAAAAAAAACAGCACTTGAATACATAACAAATGTAGTGCAAAAGGGTTGGCTTTAGGTTGCTCCCATTTTCTAAATAAAACCAGTAAACCCGCACTCACAATAAACCAACATACATAATTGTACACCGGAATATCTAGTGATAGCCAGGTCCAAAATCCAAGCTTTACAGCAACAGGCTCCATTAACCAATCAAATAAAACAGCCACAAGGGCTGCATCAATAACAAATGCTATATTTTCGATTCGTTTAGACACCCCTTCTCCTTCTTTTAAAAACTGATGCTGTAACCAGCGGTGCAACATTGTCATAACAGTACCGGCACAATAAACAACCACAAACCAGTTCATCCCAATAGTAAATGGTACGTCCATGAGTCCGGGGCCCATTGCCTTTCCGTAAAAATAAGATCCAAACAATAAACCTGTGTTTACGCCTATTATTTCGGAGAGCATGCCTGTAACAAATGCAGCGATAAAAAAATACCAAAATTTAGGAGATAAGCTGGGCTGATTCCAAAGCAGCAGCACAAACATGATCCAAAGGTTGAGTGGCGTATTAGAAACAAACCAAGCTGCATGGTCAGAAATTAAAATACCAAGCATGCCACTCACGTGAAAAAGGAGTGCTATAAAAACAGAAATAGCAAGTTTATATTTTTCTACAAAAAGCCTCATAGCACGCTGTCTTTTGCCGCTAAATTACTCATAATTTCTGCACTTTTTAAACAAAGCGGAATACCACCGCCAGGGTGTACACTGCCACCCACAAAATAGAGACCCTTATATTGCTTGCTAAAATTAGGATGACGTAAAAATGCTGCCATGGGGGCATTGGAACTGGTGCCATACAAAGACCCTTGATAAGAATCCGTTTTTGCTTCAATCAACAAAGGATCTAATATCTTTTCTGTTTCAATTAAATGCTCAATCGGTTCACCCAACATACGTTCGAGCTTGGCAAGTACTTCTTTTTTTACAGATGCAGTAATGGCGTTCCAATCTTGACCGGTGTTTGCTGGCACATTCACCATCACAAACCAGTTTTGCTTACCCGCTGGTGCCTGAATACCTGGCTCACACACCGATGTGATATTAATGTATACGGTAGGATCGGAAAAAGGAATTTTTACCTCAAATAAATGTGCAAACTCAGCTTCATAATTTTCTGTAAAAAAAATATTATGTAAACTAAGCTGTGGAAAATCTTTTTTGATACCCCAATAAAAAATTAGGGCACTACTACTCCGCTCCTGCTTTAAAATATGTTGCGCCTTAGAAGGCTCGCCTAATAAATTTAGGTAAGTAAAATAAACATCCGCGTTACTTACAACCAAATCAGCGGGTACTGCTGCATCATTTACCACCACGCCCGTTACTTTATTATTTGATGTTGTAATTTTTTGAACAGGACTATTAAAATGAAACTGAACGCCATGCTTTTTTGCTACCGCAACCAGTGCATTGGTAATTGAAATCATACCGCCCGAAGGATAAAAACTTCCCTCATTGTGCTCCAAATGGGCAATGAGCGTAAGCATACTAGGTGCCACGTAAGGGTTGCTACCATTATAAGTAGCATACCTATTAAATAGTTGTACTAATTTTTTAGAAGAAAAAGCCTTTTCGTTGTGTTTATGCATCGATCTAGTTACATAGGGCAGTTTAAATGCGCGTAGCGCCGACAAAAGAGGAATCTTAAACAGGGTAGAAATTTTATGCAACGAATGGTCCAAAAAAACTTGACCTATTCGTGTGTATAATTTTTCGGAAGCTGCTAAATAATTTTTAATGTTGCTAACAGGTTCACCTGTTTTTAGATGGGCTTCTTTAGCAAACAATTCGGGATCTGCCGCAGCATGAATGACTGTTCCATCTTCATAAAAATAATGACAAGAAACAGGCATTTTTTGATAGGTAAAATAATCGGATAATTTTTCGCCTACTAAGGCAAGTAGCACCTCTAATTGATGCGGCTGGGTAAATAAACTAGGGCCTGTATCAAACTGATAACCCGATTCAGAAAAATGACCGAGTTTTCCGCCTGGCTTGTCCGATTTTTCATACACATGTACTTCATAGCCCTGCGCAACCAACCTAATACTTGCCGCAAGTCCTGCAATACCTGAACCAATAATAACCGCTCTTTTAGGCTGCATGAATTTTATTTTGTTGCTGCGCCATCCATACTTTTAATTTTGGATAAGCGATATGAAACCAAGCTGTAAAACGTTCTGGTGTTTCCTGAATTTGCTCCTCTAATTCCTTCACCTTCATAAATGAATAAGCGGCTACTTCGTTTGGATTAAAATTTACCACACCATCATACTGTCCTATAATTACATGATCAAACTCATGCTCTGTTAATCCGTTATCAAATGCTGCTTTATAGGTAAAGTCAAATGCTTTCGTAAGATTTGTTGTAAATCCCATTTCTTCTTGTAACCTCCTGGTTGCTGCAGCTACAACTTCTTCACCGGGTCTTGGATGACTGCAACAAGTATTGGTCCAAAGCCCACCGCTATGGTATTTACTATGGGCGCGCTGCTGCATTAATACATCACCGGCCGTATTAAAAATAAAGACACTAAATGCCCTATGAAGTATCGCCTGCTCGTGCGCAGCCATTTTTTCCATGGCTCCAATGGCCTCATCTTTTTCATTTACCAGCACTACTTCTTCTAGCATAAGTGCAGGCTTTATAAAATATTTAATTGACTTCTTATGCCGGCTTTTGCAAGTATAAAAGCCTTGCCATAATCTGGAATACGAATACGAGACTCTAAAATATGTGCAGGCTCAAGGCGTTGTATTTTTTTAAACAAAGAGAGGTAATATTTATAAGCAACATATACACCAAATCTTGCTTTGATGGGTAAATTTAAAATACCTGTATATGCTTCATCAAAATCTTTTTGAATATCCTGCTCAATGGCTAATTTATCTGCCTGGGTAAAATTGGCAAAATCGCAATCCGGAAAATACATACGGTCTAATCCTTCAAAATCGGCCTTAACATCACGTAAAAAATTTACTTTTTGAAATGCTGACCCCAAGCTTTTTGCAGCAGGCTTTAATGCATCATACTGCGCCTGATTGCCATCACAAAAAATATACAAACACATTAGACCTACCACTTCGGCACTGCCATAAATATAAGTTTCGTAACCTGCTCTATCATAGGTATGCTTACCTAAATCAAGTTCCATACTGTATAAAAAAGCATCAATGAGCGCATGATCAATTTTGTACTGATTCACAGTCATTTGAAAACTATGTAAAATTGGATTTAAACTAATGCCTCTTTCGATGGCATCATAGGTTGCTTTTTTAAATTCTTCAAATAATATGGCTTTATCGTAACTATGAAAAGTATCTACTATTTCATCCGCAAAACGAACAAAACCATAAATATTACAAATGGGTGTACGTAAGTCTTTATGCAACAATCTAATCGCCGAAGAAAAGCTAGTGCTATACTTTTCGGTGGTTATTCTACTACAATCCTGACTCACTTCATGAAAGAGGTTCATCATAGTTGTTTGTTTTTATTTGTTGAATAATGTTTTACTACTTGTCCGGCCACTACTTCACCACTAATTAAACTTGGGGGCACACCCGGACCTGGTACTGTTAACTGACCCGTATAAAAAAGATTTTTTACCTTTTTACTCCGACAGCTTGGTTTTAAAATAGCTGTTTGCAGTAAAGTGTTTGCAAGGCCGTATGCATTGCCTTTGAAAGCATGATAATCCAATATAAAATCAGATTGCGCAAAAGATCTTTTGTAAACAATAGTATCCTTAACAGATTGACCGAGCCTCTTTTCGATGCGGGTTAACATTTGATCTAAATATTTTTCCCTTACTTCCTCTGTATCTCCTGCCAAACCGGTTGCCACTGGCATGAGTAAAAACATATTTTCATGTCCTTCAGGTGCCGATGTAGCATCTGTAACTGAGGTGATACTCATATAAAAAAGTGGATCGGTAGGCCAAGATTTTGTGGTATAAATTTCGGCACCATGCACATCAAAGGATGTATCAAAAAACAAAGTATGGTGTTGAACGTCTTTTAATTTTTTATTAAGTCCAATATAAAAAAGAAGGCAACTAGGTGCCATAACCCGAGAATCCCAATAAGCAGCACTATAAGACCTAGCCGCAGCAGGCAATAGCGCGGTTTCGATGTGGTGATAATCGGCGCCACCTATAATTACATCTGCTTCAAAATTTCCTTTACTGGTACAAACACGTGTTGCTATTTTATTTTCAACTTCGATAGCAGTGACTTCGTGTTCAAATTTAAATTGTACGCCAAGCGATACCGCTAAATCATACATGCCTTCAACAATATTATACATCCCTGTTTTAGGATACCAAGTACCGCCTTTGATGTCCGCGTAATTCATTAGAGAATAAAGCGCAGGTGTATGCTCTGGTAAAGCACCTAAAAACAAAACTGGAAACTCCATGAGTTCACGCAGTTTTGGATTTTTAAAATGTTTTGCAACGTGCTTTTTAATGGAATTAAAAACATCGAGTTTAAAGACGCCTTTAAAGAGTTCCCAATCTAAAAATTCGGTAACAGATTGACCCGGCTTGTGCACGAGCTTGTTAATACCTACTTCATATTTGTAAGCAGCTTCTGCTAAAAACAAATCGAGTTGATGACCCGCCCCAGGCTCAATGGTGTCAAATAAATTTTTAAGTGCATTGTAATTAGCAGGAATATCTACAGGACCATCAGGCCAATATACGCGGTAAGATGGGTCAAGCCTTATAAGCTTGTAATAATCAGAAACCGACTTATTAAACTGATTAAAATAACGTTCAAAAACTTCGGGCATCCAATACCAACTTGGTCCCATGTCAAATGTAAAACCGGCGGCCTTATACCTACGTGCTCTCCCACCTGGCTGCTTATGTTTTTCCAAAACGGTAACATCCCAACCTGCTTTTGCCATAAATGACGCAGCAGATAAGCCGGCAAAGCCGCTTCCAATAATAACAACAGATTGTTTCAAAGTCTAATAAAAATAAGCAAAAATTAGTAGCGGTGCAACTGATTTTTTAGCAACTTACGAGCAAAGTGAATTCTACTTTTAATAGTACCAAGCGGTTCATTTAACATATCAGCAATTTCATGGTACTTATAGCCATCAAAATAAAGTAAAAAAGGATTTTTAAAAATGATGGGTAAGCTATGAATGGCTTCTTGTACTTCTTTTAAATTAAGTTTTGCGACTGCCTCATTGCTAACAGATGTTTGGTTATTGTCGATTAAAAAATCGTTAGGTGTGTTATCAAAAACAGTGGCTTGCTTTGATTTTTTGCGGTAATCATTGATAAAAATATTACGCATAATGGTATACAACCAAGCCTTAATATTGGTACCAACGTTGTATTTATCCTTATTAGCAAGCGCTCTAAACAGAGTTTCCTGCACCAAATCCTTTGCTGATTCATTATCACGCGTAAGGGTAAAAGCAAATGGCTTTAAGAATGTCGTGTTATTGATGATGAGCTCGTTAAATTCGGGAGTAGACATTTTGTTTAATTTTATAAAATCAAAGTTAAACAAATAAAAGTATCCCGCAATCAATTTTGTTTAATTTTTTATAAAAATTATTAAACAAATAAGGAGCTGATTATCAGCTCCTTACGTAAATGTTATTATAAAATTGGAAAAATTAACTATGCAATCTTGCTCATATAGTCCATTACTTCAGGTAAAGAACGTTTAAGATTTACGTTGCTTGGCACCGCCTTTTTATAGGTTTGGGTAAGCAAACCAGAAACTAAAACCGAGTATTTTGGAAGGGTAGTGCCCACTCTTGTCAAAAACTTTTCGAAATTAAAATTGTTCGCCACAGAGGTTAGATGGGTATAGACAAAGGTTGGAGCCTTTAAATCTGCTACATAAAGCACGTCTTTGATTGGCACATTAGCACCCAAATAAAGCACTTTTACCCCACGTGCTTTAAGCAAGTAATACATAAATAGTATACCAAGCTCATGGTGTTCGCCTTCTGGTAAGAATAAAAGGGCGGTAGAATTAGCTTGCAAAGTAGGCGAGGTTTTTTCGATACCTACAATCAGCTTTTGCCTAATAATATTGGTTACAAGGTGTTCCTGCGCTGGGTTCACGCGGCTTGTAACCCATAGTATACCTATTCTTTCGAGGAATGGGAATATAATTTGAGTGATGGTTTTTTCGATACCCTTGCTGGTAATTTGGAAATCCAGTACTGATTCAAAATCTTCTATACGAAGATCGACCATACACTCAATCAGTTCATTTACAATTCTTTCGAGTTGTGCTTCCGATTGGGTTAATGAAAGAATACGTTCTTTCATTTCGATGGGTTTCATCTTATCGATGTGGGAAATCTTGTACCCGTACTTATTAAGTAGGGCAATATTTAACAGCGTTATAAGCTCTTCGTTGGTATAATAACGAATATTAGTATCCGTTCTTGAAGGGTTCAAGAATTGATAACGCTGTTCCCATATGCGTATAGTATGGGCCTTAATCCCAGAAAGGTTCTCTAAATCTTTAATGGTAAATGCATCCATAAAGCCAATAACAACAGGTTCCTCGTTTTGTTCGAATGCTAGGGTTTTATTCCTTTAAGGTACTGTCCGTAGCCGCTTTTCTCGTATTTGGCAGCAAGTTTAAGGAGTTGATCGCGATCAATAAAGCCCATTCTGTAAGCAACTTCCTCAATACAGCCTATTTTTTGGCTTTGGCGCTTTTCTATAACCCTTACAAACTCGCAGGCGTCACTTAAAGAGTCAAAAGTGCCAGTATCAAGCCAAGCGGTTCCACGGTTCATAATGCCCACTTGTAAAGTGCCACGTTGGAGGTATTCGTTGTTAACAGTTGTGATTTCATACTCGCCCCTAGCAGAAGGCTCAATATTTTTAGCAATTTCTACCACGTCATTGTCATAAAAATATAAACCAGGCACGGCGTAATTTGATTTTGGCTGAGTTGGTTTTTCTTCGATAGAAATAGCTTTTTTATTTTCGTCAAATTCCACCACACCATAACGCTCTGGATCATTTACCTCATAGGCAAAAACGGCAGCGCCTTGTATGTTGTTAAATGACTGTACGAGTTTACTAAAGCCTGCGCCATAAAAAATATTATCTCCAAGAACCAGTGCCACTTTATCGTTACCAATAAAATCGGCACCTATTACAAATGCTTGTGCAAGTCCATTTGGTTTTTCTTGAACCGCGTAACTAAACTTACAACCCAGTTCTGAACCGTCTTCTAATAAACGCTGAAACTGCACGCTGTCTTCAGGTGTAGTGATAATTAAAATTTCTTTAATGCCCGCTAACATTAAAATAGAAAGCGGATAATAAATCATGGGCTTGTCATAAATAGGCATTAACTGCTTACTAATTCCTTTTGTAATTGGATAAAGTCTTGTGCCTGAACCACCTGCTAATATGATACCTTTCATGATGTGCTAATTTAATTTATAAAGAAGCCGCATAGTCTGCAAAACTTCCTAGTGTTTTATCTTTTTCAGACAATATAATTTCACTGTCTGCTAATTTCCAATCGATGTTTAAATCTTTGTCGTTATACATAACACCCACTTCGTTACCAGGCTCATAAAATTTATCAACCTTATAAAAAAATGTTGCTGCTTCACTTAATACCACAAAGCCGTGTGCAAATCCTGCAGGTACAAAAAATTGTTTATGGTTATCCGCAGTTAATTCAATAGCAAAATGCTGTCCAAAACTAGGAGAACCTTTTCTTAGATCTACGGCGATATCTAGAACAGATCCTTCTAAAACCCTTACCAGCTTTGCTTGTGCAGACGCACCTCTTTGCATATGAAGCCCTCTTAATACACCTTTACTAGATCTTGATTGATTGTCTTGTACAAACAAAATATCGAGACCCGATGCTGCATTAAAATCACGCTGATTAAATGTTTCAATAAAATAACCCCTTGCATCGCCATGCACTTTTTCATGAACGATAAAACAATCTACTAAAGGCGTTTGCTCAATTCTCATTATCTGTTCGTATACATTTGGTTATAGTAAGTTTGGTA
>JBIIZN010000064.1:0-9948 GCA_044346275.1 Sediminibacterium sp. | reverse complement strand
CAAAGAATTTTTCTACAATCTCCTGAACTTTAGGAATACGTGTAGAACCACCCACTAAAATTACTTCGTCAATATCTGAAGTGCTGTAACCTGCATCTTTTAATGCAGCTTCACAAGGCTTTAAACATCTTGTAAATAAATTATCTGCTAATGCTTCAAATTTTGCTCTTGTTAATTTTACCACTAAGTGTTTAGGCACACCATCAACAGCAGTAATGTATGGTAAGTTAATTTCTGTTTCGGCAGAAGCACTCAATTCAATTTTAGCTTTTTCAGAAGCTTCTTTTAAACGCTGAAGTGCCATTGGATCTTTGCGTAAATCAATCGCTTCTTGATTTTTAAATTCATCCGCTAAAAAGTCCATGATTACTTTATCAAAGTCGTCACCACCTAAGTGTGTATCACCATTGGTAGATTTTACTTCAAATACGCCATCCCCTAAATCAAGTACCGATACGTCAAACGTTCCGCCGCCTAGGTCAAATACAGCAATTTTTTGTTCTGCATTTTTCTTGTCTAATCCATAAGCTAACGCTGCAGCGGTAGGTTCGTTTACTATACGTCTAACATTTAAGCCAGCGATTTCTCCAGCCTCTTTAGTAGCTTGACGCTGTGCATCATTAAAGTAAGCAGGCACTGTTATAACAGCATCTGTAACTTCGTGACCTAAATAATCTTCGGCTGTTTTTTTCATTTTTTGTAACACCATCGCAGAAATTTCTTGTGGTGTATACATACGATCATCAATCGCTACACGAACGGTGTTGTTATCACCCTTTGCAACGTTATAACTCCAATGACTAATTTCTTCGGTTACTTCATCAAAACGACGACCCATAAAACGCTTAACGCTGGTAATGGTGTTTTGAGGATTTGTGATGGCCTGACGCTTAGCAGGATCCCCTACTTTACGCTCACCATTTTTTAAAAAGGCAACTACAGAAGGCGTTGTTCTACGACCTTCATCATTTGCAATTACAACTGGTTCATTACCTTCCATTACGGCTACGCAACTGTTTGTGGTACCGAGGTCAATGCCTATTATTTTTCCCATATAAATTGAATTTCAGATTAATAATCAGGTTTATACAACCAATCTTTATGCCATCTAGCCAAAAAGTGCAAAAATGTCAGCCTTTTTTAGCCAAAATAGGTAGTTTTAAGCATGAGAAGCTTTGTTTTACTCCTCTTAGCTCTAGTGGCCACCACCCTAAATGTCAGGCTCCAGGCTCAAAAAGCAACCATTCCGTCAGTTGGAATTTACATAACAAAGACCATTTTGGTGGCCCCCGGTCATTATGCCCTCCCTACCTCAGATACCAATAGCATTCAAAAACAGGGCGGCGTTATTGTTATTGAAGGCAAAAACATTGTGTTGGACCTGGCCGGCGTGGTACTAAATGGAGCTGGCAAGAACCCCACTTTTGCACCCAACCAATTTGATGGTATTGCCATCGAAATTAAACCAGGCTCGAGCCATATCACCATCAAAAACGCGACCATTAAAGGCTATAAAATTGGCATTAAAGCAGACCGTGTTGAAGCGCTTACAATAGACAATTGTGATCTAAGTTATAATTATAGAGACGCCCTAAAAAGTAATATTGAAAAAGAAGACGAAAGCGACTGGATGAGTTTTCATAACAATGAAAATAACGAATGGATGCGCTATGGTGCGGGTATTTATTTATCCAATTGTCAGAATGCTGTTATTACAGAAAACACCGTCACCAACGGACAGTGTGGCCTCATGCTTACGAGCTGCAACAATACACTTGTTACAGACAATAATTTTTCTTTTAATTCCGGCATTGGCATTGGCCTTTATAAAAGTTCGTATAATAATATCAACCACAATACACTTGATTTTAATGTGCGTGGTTACAGTTATAAAAAATACCGAAGAGGACAAGACAGCGCCGCTATTTTAGTTTTTGAGCAGTGCAACCATAACATTTTTGCTTACAATTCCGCTACACACTCGGGTGATGGATTTTTTTTATGGGCTGGCCAAACCACCATGGATACTGGTGTTGGCGGCTGCAACGATAATTTTATTTATGGGAACGATTTTTCTTACGCACCTACCAATGGCGTAGAAATAACGTTTAGTAGTAACCTAATTATGAAAAACACCATCAAAGATTGTGACCACGGCGTATGGGGTGGCTATAGCTTTGAAACAGATATTACAGACAATATTTTTTCTGGTAATAGAATCGCTATTGCTATAGAGCACGGACAAAATATAAATATTGCACTCAATCGTTTTAAAAATGATAAAACCGGTATTAAAATATGGTCGCGAGAAACGCAACCCTCCGACTGGAAATATCCTCAATTAAAAAATACTGACAGTAAAAATTACTATATCGCTACCAATAGTTTTGAAAACAACAATACGGTATATGACATCATGGGTACCGATAGTATTTATTTAAGTGGCAACACCAAAATAAATACCGGACAGCGCTATAAATTAGGCGTACGTATTCATGAAATGGATTCTACCAAAGAAAACGAAGAAGTAGGACTTGATTACGCCATTGATAAACGCTTACAAAAAGTAAAAGCTACCAGTATACCCCTAACCCATTTTCCAGTGGGTTTACATGAAATGCGCATTACAAATTGGGGACCTTATAATTTTGAATACCCACTTATATGGCTTACAAATATTGACAGTACAGGACGCTACCATTTTGAAGTACTTGGGAATATAAACGCTAGCTGGCAATTACATAGCATCAGTGGCTTTACAATAGTAGATAGTTTAACAGGCGTTTTTCCGGCCGTGTTTACAGCGGTGCAAACTAATAATTCGGGCGCTTCAACAACCACCAAAAACATTGTTTTTGAATACACGGGACCTGAATATAAAACACCATTTGGGGTGACTCAGAAATCTGGGAGTCTATTTAGTTTTAATTCCTTGGCATTACCACCTACTACAACGCACTCGTTTTCTTTCTTTTAAATTTTTATTTGCTACATGATAAATTACACTAAGCTCGAAAGTTCTAGGCGTATAGGAACTTGTTTTTAAATTAGATACCGCTACATCATAGGTAAGACCATACTGCCATCGATCATAGGTCAAACCTAGATATGGATAGATAGCATCATCACTTCTCATAAATAAACCTGCACTAAATATTTTACCTTCGTTTTGATCCATCGCCCCGAAATTCAAAATACTACCCGCCGCTAAATAACTTTGGCTTGCTTGGGTTTGATATATGGCACTTGTACTTATAGAGAAATTTTCAGACAAATAGTTCTCGATATTAAAATGTGCAACAAATCGTGTTGGCAAAGAATTACCCAAAGCGTCCGATAAAAAAGATTGCTTGGGATTATTGTAATGATATCCGCTTACACCAAAGTCAATATCAACATCATCTGAAGTGTAACGATAAATCAACCCACTGGCAACAGACATATAGGGCTTAAGGCTAGTAAGGCTACTCTCCCCTGTTGGAAGCGCCGTATTAAAACCACCTGAACCAAACTGCTCACTAAAAGTTAATTGAGAAAAATCCAATCTTCTATCTCCATAAATACCAGCTAAACCCATACCCAAATTATGATTACCATCCTTATCTAAAGCTATCATATATGATGTATTAATGGATGCATAGGTACTTTTAAAATATCCGTTTAATGATTGATCTTGCATAAAAAAGCCTCCTACGCCAAACACATGATTATCCGCTAGCTGCTCTTTAAACAAACGAGAATCAACACTTAGTGTTCCAGTATTATAACTGGTATTATTTCCAATCCATTGTTGTCTATAATTAGAAAAAATACGTAGATCTGAATTAGAACTTCCTGTTAAAGCAGGATTAACAGTTAGTGGTGAAGCAAAGAACTGCGAAAAATTGGGATCTTGCGCATTAACAGCAGCTATAGCAAACACAAATATGATAGTAAAAATAGCTTTTTTCATGTTGTCTTATCTACCTTAACAATACGGTTTGACCTTTTTTAAATATCGCGATACCATTAACATCTATTCCTTCAACAATCCATGTGTATGTATCTAGTGGTTGAGGTATATTATTGTAAATACCATCCCAACCCTGATTACTATTTGAAGTCTGGAACATAAGCTGTCCCCATCTATTGTATATCCTAAAATAATTGAGCGTTTTAATATTAACCAAGAAAGGAAAAAGCAAATCGTTTTTACCATCTTTATTTGGACTAAATGCTTTTGGAACAAAAATATCAGAATTCTCAAATACAGATACGCTAACGCTATCAATGGTTACACATCCCACTGCAGAAGTTAACCTAACTCTGTAAAACTGCTCATTACTCGCATTAAAAATTGGCTTTTGTATTGACCCATTGTTTAATCCAAAAGATGGTGTCCACAAATAAGAATATCCATTTGCGATAAACCGGGCTGAAAGTTGCGTTGCTTTATTTTTGATGGCATACACATTTGGATATTTAATACCAGGTGGAGGATTTTCTACCGTCATATTTTTTGTAAAACTCGCAGTAAGGCTACTACATAATCTTGGTGTAACCGTTAGCTTAACAACAAAAGTAGCTGCCCTTTTATAGGTATGTACTGGATTAGATGATTTAGCGCCTTGCCCATCGCCAAAGTCCCAAACCCAGTCTACCAATCCACTTGATAATGTATCGGATTCATTAAAGAAAGAAACAGGTACATCAACACAAGCAATGCTATTACTAAATTTAGGAACGGCTGCTTTAATAAGTGATAAATTAACTGGAGTAGCTACTTTACTAGTACAACCAAGCGCGATAACATTTACCTCATAACTTCCAGCAAGACTTGCAGCATAGGTCGAACTTGTAGCACCTGCTATTGCAGCACCATTTAATAACCACTGATAAGATGTTCCACCTGTTGCCGTTAAGGTAAGCGGACTCTTATCACAAATAGTTGTTTGCAGCGGTGTTACAATATTAGCAACAGGAAGCGGATTGACAGTTACAATAACAGGTGTTGGATCACTTTTACATCCTGTTGAAGAAGTCCCTACCATATAATAAGTTCCTGAAACAGACACTTTATCTGGGTTTGCTAAATTTTGTGTTGCATTTGCATCTTTCCAATAAGTATAAATTAAACCAGGCGTAGATCCAACCGTAATAGCTGAAGATGTTAAATTAATCTCTGCTGGACTACATACTGCTGCAGGATTTGTGAGTTTTAATTCTGAAGACCTTACATCCACAACAACACTATCCCTACAGGTAGTAGTACCATCTGTAACGCTTACCAAATACTTAGTTTTTACTGTAGGATTTACTACTATGCTTGGACTTGTTGCACCAGTAGACCAAAGTACAGTTTGACCAGCTTTTACACTTAGTGGACCAAGTGTTATGGAAGTACCTCTACAAATAGTGGTATCGGACTGAACAATATCTGCATCAATAACGCGTATAACACTCGAGCCGTTTGCACTACAACCAAATAGATTTTGCACATTTACTGAATAGACTCCATCTCTATTTGCTCGAAATGCATCTTGTGTAGCACCAGAAATAGGCAATCCGCCTAAGAACCATTGATAGGTTTGTCCAGCAACTTTAGGCACATCTAATAATACAGACTCTCCATTACAAAAAATAATAGGCGCATCGGACTTTAATGAAACAATTGGACTCGGATTTACTGTAATCTGTTTGATAATCGTATCCTTACAATTATTATTTCCTACTGCAACTAATCTAACTTGATAATTTCCAGGTGACTTATATGTATGCGTAACATTTGAACCCGTGGCCGAAGACCCATCTCCAAAATCCCAAAGCTCTAATGCTATAGAACCCTTTGAAATAGTTGAATTACTTTTAAATTTAAAATTATTTCCCCGTTCACATTGTGGAACAGGCGCATCGAAATTTGCAACAGGATAATTTGCAACAATAGTAACAGGTAATGTATCTCTACATCCTAGTCCAGCATATGGGAAAACTTCTACCCATAATTTAGTACCAAGTTGTTTTCCTGGATTAAGCGTTAATTGTTCTTTATTTCCTAATTCTTTAGAATAGTCCGATTCCCACCATTTATATTCCTGAAACCCAGGAGGCCCATTCAATACTGTTTTGTTAGGTGGATCACAATCATACGTTACGTCTGCGGTTAAACTACAATTATTATCAACGTCGACATATGCATAGCCCCAGTGACCTGATCGGGTACAGTCTACTGTAAAAAATTCTAATCGTAAGTTTCTACCTGCATATGGAGATAAATTGATAAATGCTTTAGTCCATGGTTTGCATTTAACCATTCGATCAATTGGAGAATCAAAAAAACCTGGTATTCCAGCAGTAGATACATGTTCAAATGTTCCACAAGGTAAAGACTCTCCAGTAACAGGGTCTACAAGCCTAGCAACAAATCTTGGCTGCTCACAAAAGGTATGATTGGGATCTTGAAAAACTACTGCATACCTATAGGTAATATTAAAATTGGTTGCAGTTGCAGGTACGGAAATATTATAACTAATACTTTCTGCTTGGGAGCCAGTGCTTGTATTACCAAGCCTTACACAATGATTACTCCCATCTTGGGGAGAAATAGGGAATAAGCCATAGGCATCTAAGCTAGTGCTTCTCCCAAGCATTGTGTGCCGGTTATTAATAAAACTTGAACTAGATAATGTTACCCTATTTCGAGAAGAAACACAACTTGTAGAGCCTGTAAAAGCATTCCAATTACTAAAATTTCCATTTTCAAACGTTATGTTATTAGGGCAAGGAACAGAAGGAAGTGTAACTTCTTGTGTTTGAACAATGACATCAGCTGAATTATCAATTTGCACACTTGACGAGGAACTATTTGGATTGGGCGCATTACTATCAAAATAAAGGGTTGTCCCATTTAAGTTGGGCAAACCAAAAGCAGTAAAATCTTTTTCAGATAATTGATCCTTAACCAAAAGACCACTTCTACTAATTTTCTTCCATTTATTATTTTCTAAAACCAGTACCGTTGAATCTTTAAAGTCAACAACCAAATCGTAAATGCATGGTATTATTTGCTTTCCATTTACATCAATAAAACCCCATTTACTATTTAGCTGAACCGCTGCCCTACCAGACTTAAATATTCGAATTTGATCAAACCCCTTCTTTGTGAGCAAATCACCGTTTGGGGAATGTATGATCCATTTGTCACCAATGAATGATCGAACGAACCCATCTATACCTTTTTCAATTTCAGGACTATTTGCACGATTACTGTCGGTTTGCGAAATAGCGGTATTGAATGTGCAAAAGAAAATAAAGAGAAATGCGATGGTTTTCAAAATCAATAATGTTTATGATAAAAATATAATATATTATCTAAAAAATATAATATATTATGTTAATATAAATTTATAAACATCATAAAAAACCATTATTAGCCTATCATCTCGTGGCATCAAAAATCATAAAAAGCAGCTCTTTAAAGTTTGATACTAGCTAATGGGGTTGCCATTATCATTTACAACGCCTTAATCAGCTCCCGCAGCAACGGCTTTAAAGGTAAAGTACTTTTGCATGAAATAGCTAAAAGCTACCACAAATACGGTGGTGGCTAACTTGGAAGGTGTAGCGTACCAATCCAACACTTCTACAAAAAGTTTTAGAAAAACATAATTCAATACAATACAGCCTAGTACCACAATAAAATACCTAAACAATTGCACTTTCTTGGCTACCGAGGTTTCCTGAAAAACCACGTAACGGCTTAGGTAAAAACCTATTGGAAACGTAACAAAAAAGGCAGACAAAAAAGAGGCAATATGTGGGCTAATGGTGAGTGGCCCTATAGACTGAGGCTCTTTGTGAAACAAATAATTATAACTAACAAAAAAAAGTCCAATATCTAAAACAGTATTAAAGCCACCACAAGCCGCATACCTAAAGGTTTGATGGGGCATAAGGCGCCTAAAAAGCGGATAAAAAAAATCTACTAGCTGTAAGATCCCTCCGCGGATATGTTCGTGCAGCTTTTGCATACTAGTGGACAAAGGTAGCCCTTAATTAATTACTTTTGCCACGGCCAAACAAATAGATTATTCATGCATCTTGTAGATCAAATTAAAAAAGCGGCTTCTGAGGCCCTATTAAGCGTATACCAGGTAACTGTGCCAGCTCATTCTATATTGGTGAATGCCACCAAGCCAGAATTTGAAGGCAACTATACCGTTGTACTCTTTGCATTTGTAAAAGAATTAAAACTATCTCCCGATGCTTTAGGTGAAGCACTGGGTAACCATTTAGTGGCCAGCAACCCCCATTTATTTACGGCACACAATACCATCAAAGGATTTTTAAACCTCACCATTGCAGATGCATTTTGGTTTGAATGCCTTAATAATGCCAATAACAATTCAGTTGCAAATAATGGCAAAACGGTGATGGTTGAATACTCTTCACCTAACACCAATAAACCACTTCACTTAGGTCATTTACGCAACAACTTTTTAGGTTGGAGTATTGCTGCTATTTTAGAAGCCACTGGAAATAAAGTTGTAAAAACTTGTATCGTTAACGATCGAGGTATTCATATTTGTAAGAGTATGATTGCCTGGCAACTATTTGCGAATGGTGCAACGCCAGCTTCTACCGGCAAAAAGGGTGATCATTTTGTGGGCGATTATTATGTAAAATTTAATGACGCTTATAAAGCAGAAATAGCAAATTTAGTGGCGGGTGGTATGACTTCAGAACTTGCAGAAAAAGAAGCACCGATCATGAAAGCGACCCAAAAAATGCTTTTAGACTGGGAAGCTGGAGACCCTACTGTACTTGAGTTGTGGCGTAATATGAATGGATGGGTATATGAAGGATTTGACGTAACCTACAAAAGCATTGGAAGTGATTTTGATAAAACTTATTACGAAAGTGAAACCTATTTACTCGGTAAAGACCTTGTAGAATATGGCCTCACTAAAAATGTATTTTATAAAAAAGAAGACGGAAGTGTTTGGATAGATTTAACCACCGATGGCCTCGATGAAAAATTAGTTCAACGTAAAGATGGCACATCGGTGTATATCACACAAGACATTGGACTAGCACAAACCAAACAAAAAGAATTTAATGCGGATCAAAGTATTTATGTGGTAGGTGACGAACAAAACTATCATTTTAAAGTACTTAAATTAATTTGTCAAAAGCTTGAACTTCCATCGGCAGATGGTATTTATCATTTAAGTTATGGCATGGTGGAATTACCTACGGGTAAAATGAAAAGTAGAGAAGGTACCGTTGTAGACGCAGATGATTTGGTGGCTGCGATGATAGACATTGCCAAACAAAAAACAGAAGAATTAGGTAAGGTAAAAGATTTTACAGAGTCAGAATTAGAAACACTCTACCATACCATTGGACTCGGTGCCCTTAAATTTTTCTTACTCAGGGTAGATCCTAAAAAGAAAATGATTTTTAATCCAGAAGAGAGTATCGATTTTCATGGATTTACAGGGCCTTTTATTCAGTACACACACGCAAGAATTAAAAGTATTTTAAGAAAGGCAAATGCACAGGATACTGCTATTACAAGCCAGCCTGCTACCCCACTATTACCGCTTGAAAAAGAAGTGACCATTCATTTGGAACAGTTTAATAGCATGTTAGAAGATGCCGCAGCAGCCTTTGACCCTTCTAAGGTGGCCATCTTTATTTTTAATTTGGCTAAAACATTTAACGCATTATACGCCGAGCATTCTATTACCAATGCCGAAACAGAAGAGAAAAAAACACTAAGGTTACAACTGGCCAGCTTAACGGCCCAAACCCTTAAAAAGGGCATGGCGGTATTAGGTATTCCAGTTCCTGAGAGAATGTAACCTATCAAGTAACTGTAAATTTTAGTGTAAAATTTTGCGCTTTTACTTTACATTTGCAACCCAAAAAGCATGCGGAGGTGGCGAAATTGGTAGACGCACTACCTTG
>JBIIZN010000146.1:0-2914 GCA_044346275.1 Sediminibacterium sp. | reverse complement strand
CGGGCCTTATGGCTGCAATATGATCCACTACTTCATAGGGTAGTTGAAGCCATTCGTTTATTGCCGCGGTTGTTTTTTCTTTAAAAGCTAAAGAAGGATCGTCGTTATTATTATCCCATTCGTAATTTGAGCCTACCCAAAATATACCATCTTTCCAAGGTACAATGCTCAATGCTTTTTTATAAATATAACGATTGTCTAAATCATTGATTTTTACGAGTAAAGCCTCTCCTTTATTGGGGGCAAAAGGAAGTTGTTTAAAGTATGGATTGTCTTGACCTTTGGCACCTTCGCAAAAAATAATTTTGTTAGCAGTGTATCTGTCATAAACAATTTGATCCGCTTTATTGTCTAGTTTTTTAAAATCAAATACATCTTCTATGAATGCATTTTTTTCAATTAAATGTTGACGCCAATGATGCAGCAAATTTTCTACATTTATTAGCCAACATGGATCAATAACGGTATGTCCAAAAGGGGCCTCAAATGCAGCTGCAATCGTATTTGGTAAAGTTTGTGTTGAGAGGTAGGTAGGGTCATCGGCAATCCTATCTTCAAAAGCTTTTTGCATTTGTTCACTGGCGTGAAAATTGATAATATTACACTGCCTTATAATGTGGGTATTGAGTTTGTTTTCGAGCGCCTGATATATGCGAACCGCTGCTGGCATAACGGCGTCTATTTGCCATGTTTTTACAATCCTTCTTCCCGTAACCGGGTTTATAACGCCACTGGCTATTTTACTTGCTGCTTTATTACTTCCATCGTCAATAACGAGTACTTTTTTACCTTGCAAAATAAGTGAGCTACTTAAAACTGTGCCACAAATGCCCTGACCTACAATGATAATATCGTAATGGTTGCTATGCATTTATTCTTCAATTCTTATTTCTGTGGAAGGTATAAAAAGCTTGATAGGACTTTGTTTTGAGGTATTAGTTTCAATACGTACAAAAGTATTGCCTATGCTAAATACACCAGCACTAGTAGTTATGCACTGGTAATGAATTTGTTGTTGTCCTAGCTTATTAAAGGCAATCTCTTGAGAAAAATACGATGCGTATTTTTTTGCTGCACTGTTTTTTGGAAGTAGTAGGTCGGTACCACCCATAATATTTTCTTCGATAGAAATTTTTTCAAAAGCGGTAGGAGTAGAAATGTTAACAGTAACATCAAGTGTATCACCAACATGCACTGTTGCGTTTTCTGGAAGCACAACCCAGCCACCATTTATTTTTTGTTGGATTGTTTTTTGAAGTCCAAATGACCGATTAGACTTTATTGGTTTTTCAACTTTGTTATAGTGTAGCCAAACAATTTTAGTTTCCTTTTTATTGACTGTTCCTGAACTACTTGTTTGAAGCGAATAATTACCCATATCGTTACTTATAAAATCACCTAATAATAAAGTGTCAAAACGAGCAAGACCTGCTAGGGTAAATTGTTTGTTGCCCATTTGTAATTTCCAATAATCAAGTGGGGTAGAGGCCGTAAAAGAAACCCGCAAATTATGATGGGTACTGCTTTCTGGCGCATGCAGGAGGGCGTTAAAAACACCTTTTAATAATGTGTCTTTACTGGTTTTTAATACCACCGAATCTGAAACAAGTATTCTATTGGTGTATACAAAAAAGCTATCAGTGTAGCCCGTTGTGGCCACCACTTCTTTTTTATTTTCTAATACGGTTGCTTCCAATTGATAACGGAGCATTTGTATATATCCAAAAGCTGCTTGAATTGGGAATTGAATGCGAATTTCAGCGCCCGCATCAATACTATAATACTGTGATGGAAAAACATTTTGAAACCACCCATCTACGGGGCTATTATTTGTGGGGTTTATGAGTGACAAGTGAACTTGTCCGGTAACAGGCTTATTGGTTTTGTTTACAATGGTTGCAGTGATAAATGACTTGTCACCCTCTCTTAAAAAATTTGTATGACGACCACTAATCACCACTTGACCATTAGCCACATAAATGCTGCTAACCGCAATCACAATAAAAAAAAGTAGATGCTTCATGTTTGTAAATCTAAGCATTGAAGGGCAAAAAAAAGCCTGCAACAAATGTTACAGGCCTTCATTAAAAAGTCTACTTATTTATTAATAACTTCTGCCATTGTTTTTCCAATATCAGCAGGGCTTGCTACTACATGAATGCCACAAGCTGCCATAATTTTCATTTTTGCTGCTGCTGTGTCATCTGCCCCGCCAACAATCGCACCCGCGTGGCCCATTCTTCTGCCCGGAGGCGCTGTTTGACCAGCAATGAAACCTACAACAGGCTTTGTTTTATTGGCTTTAATCCACTCAGCGGCTTCTGCTTCCATGCTACCCCCAATTTCACCAATCATAATGATACCATCGGTTTCTGGGTCGTTCATTAAAAGTGCAACGGCGTCTTTGGTAGGCGTGCCAATAATTGGGTCGCCACCAATTCCAATCGCAGTAGAGATTCCCATACCTGCTTTTACCACCTGGTCTGCTGCTTCGTAGGTTAGTGTACCGCTCTTTGAAACAATACCAATACGTCCTGGCTTGAAAATAAAACCTGGCATGATACCTACTTTTGCTTCACCAGCAGTAATTACGCCAGGGCAGTTAGGTCCTATAAGTCTGGTTGTTTTTCCGAGTAAATAATTTTTAACTTTTACCATGTCTTGTACAGGAATACCTTCTGTGATACAAACAACTAGTTCGATACCAGCATCGGTCGCTTCCATAATCGCATCAGCTGCAAATGCAGGCGGTACAAAAATGATACTCACATTAGCACCTGTAGAAGCTACAGCGTTTGCTACCGTATTAAATACTGGCTTGTCTAAATGTGTGCTGCCGCCTTTTCCTGGGGTTACACCACCCACCACATTGGTACCATATTCAATCATTTGTGTAGCGTGGAACGTACCTTCT
>JBIIZN010000145.1:0-2918 GCA_044346275.1 Sediminibacterium sp. | reverse complement strand
TTCTGTGGCACTATCTCTCATTTATATGCTACCATATAAACGGCCGGCGCTTAACCGGTGGGTTGCCCTATGCTGTCCGGACTTTCCTAAGTGCCTAAGCACCTCGATGGTTCGGGCTTATGGAAATGCAAAGATAACCTTTATTTAAAGAATATCTCGGTGGCACCATAGCCAAAACGCGCATCGTATTGATTGATAAAGTGTTTGACCTCTCTTTTGGTCTTTAAAATACTGTGTAACTCGTCTCTTAAAACGCCTTCACCCACCCCATGAATCACTATAAAAGACGGGAGCTTATGCGCTACCGCTAGGTCAAACCATTTGTCAAACTCACTTAACTGAATACCCATAATTTCGGTATTGGTTAAATGCAAATAACTATTGGTGAGTTTTTCGATGTGGAGGTCTACCACCGATCTTGCAGGCGGCAGATTTTCTTTAATCTTTTTAGCGTCATACACTTTAAAACCGGCTGCTGCTAATTTCGATACATCAAAAGTTTCTACCACAGCTTCGTCTGGGTAGGAATCAAACAACAAATACGTAAGTGTAGGCTCGTTGTTTTCTTTTAATTTTTCAATGGCATTAAATACCAGCTTAGGTTTTAATTTAAGCATGGTTTCATAATGCGCCGCTTTATATTTTACTTTTTGAAGTAGTGAAAAGTCTATACTAAAATTAGGCGTATCATTAATGGCTTCAAACGCTAGGTCATGTAAATAAAAATCATGAAAAGGTTGAATGGTGGCGTCTAATTCAAAATTTAAACTAGAAGACAAAAACTGCTTGTAATGAAACGCATAAGCAGTGGCCATGTTATTCACCAAATGCACTTTAAACGAAACAACAATTTCATCATTAAAATCGTCGAGTCCAAATTTAGGAATGAGGGTTAACCAAACGCCTGTTTCTTCTTTAACGGCGGTAGGCTTTGGTTTTTCGGTGGGGATATTATCAATAAACTGCTTAAGCGGTTTTTGATCCTCCACAATTTTTTTTTGGGTGAAGCGCTTAAAATAAGGAAAATCAATTTGATCCATATACGCCGGAAACTTAACGCCGCGCACTTCGATCATCACCATTTTGTCATTGATAAAATCAACCACTTTTCCTTCTTCGTTGCTATGCAACACCAATATTTCGTCACCAATCTGATATTTCATTACTGCGCGAGTTTACTTCTACGTCTACTATAAAAGAAGTAAATGATTAAACCAATACCCATCCATATAAAAAACCACATCCAGCTAACAGCCGGTATTTCAATCATTAAATAGAGGCAGCAAAGTGCACCTATTACTGGTATCACCGAGTATTTTCGAACAAAACTTAATACCCCAGTTACGATAGTAATAAAAATAAAGAGTAAAAATAAAATTTCTTGAAACCCTTCGTTGGCATAGTTTACAAACGCATCTGTAATGCGGTTCCATGAAAAATAAACGAACACAGCAACTATGGCAGGGATAATAAATTGTCCGTTTAAGTAAGGAAGTCTAAACGCAGAACTACCCGTTTCTTTTGCCATACGTGGAAGTACAAGTACACCAAAACAAACGAGCACAAATGCAAAGAGTGTTCCAATACTGGTTAAATCTGTCATAGTCGTACTCGATACAAAAAGTGATGGAATACCTACAAGGCAACCCGTAACAATCGTCGCAAATGAAGGCGTACCAAATTTAGGATGCACTTGCGCAAACTTTTTAGGTAAGAGTCCATCCCTACTCATGCTCATCCAAATACGAGGTTGTCCTAATTGAAAAACAAGAAGTACACTTGTTGTTGCAACAACAGCACTCACCGAAATCAAATAACCTATTTTATTGAGATTCAATTTTTGGAAGACATATGCCAGCGGATCGTCTACTTTCAATTCAGTGTATTTAACCATGCCGGTTAATACGAGCGCAATTAAAATATAAAGGACCGTACAAATAATTAATGAGTAAATCATACCACGTGGTAAATCACGTTGCGGATTTTTACATTCTTCGGCAGTTGTTGAAATGGCATCAAAACCAATATAAGCATAAAACACAGCAGATACACCCGCTAGTACACCCGTAAATCCATTAGGTAAAAACGGATCCCAGTTATTGGTGTCTACATAAAAGAAGCCCATCCCAATTACAAAAACGATCACGGCAATTTTAAAAATTACCATGTAATTGGTAGTTTTCTTACTCTCTTTAATACCTATATACGCAAGTGCTGTAATAAGCATTACTATTACAAAAGCTGGTATATTGATAATAAATTTTATGCCAGCAATAACAGGTGCATTGACAATAGCGTCGTAACCCGTTTTTGCATGTCTGCCAAGGCTTTCGAGTGACGCACCACCTGCTATGGCTTTAACTGCTTCATCATAACCACTTTGTGCATTTGTAGTATTTGTAGAAAGCCAACCTGGCAAATGAATATTAAATCCTTCGAGTAAATTATTAAAATAACCACTCCAACTAATAGCCACAACAATATTTCCAATGGCATATTCAAGTATTAGTGCCCAACCAATAATCCATGCCACTACTTCGCCAAAAGAAACATAGGCATAGGTGTAAGCACTACCTGCAATAGGAACCCTACTTGCAAACTCGGCGTAACAAAGTGCACTGAAACCGCAGGTGATAGCTGTAATGACAAATAAAAGGGATATGCCCGGACCACCATTAAATGCAGCCGAACCAATGGTAGAAAAAATGCCTGCCCCAATAACTGCAGCAATACCCATAAAAGTTAAATCCTTTACACCCAATATTTTTTTAAGCCCAGTGCCATTCCCTTCTGCTGCTGCAGCATCGGCATTAATTTTTGAAATTGACTTTTTTCTAAATAAAGAATTTGACATGCGCTATTAATTGCGTTTAGTATGCGTAATAAAATATAGAATTAATTTTCTCGTTGCATTAAAT
>JBIIZN010000063.1:0-10099 GCA_044346275.1 Sediminibacterium sp. | reverse complement strand
ATGTTTCGGGGCCAAAAAATAAACCATGGGGCTTTAAAAATAAATTGAGTTCATCTCTAATCACACCAGGTTCTACCCTTACCCAACCTTCCTCTTTATTAAGCTCTAAAATTTTTGTGAAATGCTTAGAAACATCCACTACAATACCATTTCCTACCACCTGTCCTGCAAGCGATGTCCCCGCTGTTCGCGGAATTAATGAAGTGTTATTAGCGGCTGCAAAAGAAATTAAAGTAGCAATGTCATCCTTTGTTTTAGGGATAGCAACAGCAAGGGGTAATTCGCGGTAACTAGAAGCGTCGGTAGCATAGAGGGTGCGCATGGTTTTGTCAAAAAACAAATCTCCCTGCAGTTGCCCTGCTAATTGTTGTAACGCTTTATCCATTGCTGCTTATTCTGGGTCAAATTTACTTAAAATAAAGAGATGGTAGGTTGTAATAGCTAGGCAGGTATATGGTTAAACCCGGAATACCATTACTAATGCGAGAGGTTGGTTTTATAGTCAAGTGATATCAAATAAGATTTTATTCACATACTACTATATATTATCCCCAAATACCTCTATTTTAACTTAAATCGGTGTATTTCTACGCAGAATCGTTGAATAATTTGTTTGATTTCTTAAAAAAAGCTTAATATTAATATGAATTTGCTTGCCAAAATTCACTTATTAATTCATTATTAAACAGACCAAACAAAATCTTATGAAAAGTTTGCTTTTAATTTTTTGTTCTGTGCTGTGCATGATGTCCGCATCGTTTGCACAAACACGACAAGTTTCTGGTACCGTAACTGGGCCGGACAACAAAGCAGTTGCTTCAGCTACCGTTAAAATCAAGGGTAGTTCAACAGCAACTTCAACTAAGGCTGATGGTTCATTTAGCTTAAATGCGCCAGCAGGTAACGTTACACTAGAGGTTTCATCTCTAGGCTTTGCAACCAAAGAGGTTTCAGTCTCTGGTTCACAAAGTAATGTTTCAGTTTCTTTGTCAACTGCATCTTCTGATTTAGGTGATGTAGTAGTTACTGCACTTGGTATCAAGCGTGAGAAAAAAGCTTTAGGCTACGCTTCACAACAAGTTAGTGGTGATGAATTAAGAAAAGCTGCCAACTTTAACTTTATGGATGCCTTAAGTGGTAAAGCAGCTGGTCTTGACATTAAAATTAGTAGCTCAGGTGCTGGTGGTTCTACCAAAGCAGTACTTAGAGGTGCTAAATCACTTATCGGTACATCAGAAGCGTTATACGTAATTGATGGTATCCCAATGGTAAACAACAAAGGTGGTCAGCCTGGTTCTTACGGTGGTACAGATGGTGGTGATGGTTTATCTTCTATCAACCCTGCCGACATTGAAACTGTAAACGTATTAAGAGGCGCTAACGCTTCTATCCTTTACGGGAGCCAAGGTGCAAACGGTGTAATCGTTATCACTACTAAAAAAGGTAAAGCTGGTAAAACTCAAGTAGATTTCAACCACAGTACTGTTGTGGATCAAGTATCTGAATTACCTGATTTACAGTTTACATATGGTGCAATCAATGGTTCAGATTACAACTGGTCTAAAACTAAATCTAACTACTACCAAAACAATTACGTAAATGAATTTTTTCAAAGAGGCGTAAACGTTACAAACTCAATTTCTGTGAGTGGTGGTAATGATAAAACAACGGCTTTCTTCTCTTATGCAAACATGAGTGTTAGAGGTATCGTACCAAATAATACTTATGCTAAACACAACATCACATTAAACCAATCAACTAAGTTATTTGATAATAAAGTAACGGTTAGTTCTAACGTGATTTTTGCGTATGAAGAAACTAAAAACCGTCCGGGTGCTGGTTACTACAACAACCCATTAACTGGTTTATATTTATTTGCGCGTGAAAGAGATTTCAATGCATACAAAACAAATTATCAAACTTTTGATCCTGCGCGTAACTTAAATAGAATGAATTGGTATTCTACCGAAGAAAAGCAAAACAATCCTTATTGGGAATTGAATCAAAACTCTAAACTTCAAACTTCACACCGTGTTATAGCAAACGTGAAACTTTCTTACGATATTGCTAAAAACCTAAAGTTTGAAACAAGAGGAAACATTGATTACAACAATATGCTTCGTGACAACCGTTGGGCAGCAGGCGGAAACTCTGTAAGTGTGAGCCCTAATGGTACTTGGTCTTATACCAAATACAACGATCAGGCGCTATACGCCGACGGTATCTTTACGTACAACAACAATTTTGGAGACTTATCTCTAACTGCATTAGCAGGTGCGAGCTACCAAAAAAATACATTTAACAATGGTATGAACGTTGGAAACGGTACCATCGCTTTGATGTACCCTAACTTCTTTACGTTTGCTAACCTTCCTTTCAACGTTGTTTTCAACCAAACAATTAACAGAACCATCAAACAAGGTGCTTTTGCGAATTTACAATTTGGTTACAAAGACATGTTATTTGTGGATGTTTCTGCACGTAATGACTGGGCTTCTACCCTTGCACTTACTGGTAACCAATCTTACCTATACCCTGCATTTGGTTTGTCTGGTATCGTAAGCCAAATGGTTGACTTACCTGAAGTTATTTCTTTCATGAAAGTTAGAGGATCTTATTCTCAAACTGGTAATGAGGTTCCATTTAACGTGGTTAACCCATGGAACCGAATCAATGCTGCTGGTGGCCCTACAGGTATCGGTGGTATTGGAAGAAATACACAAGTTCCTTTCACTAACTTAAAGCCTGAAATTATTGAGGGTACTGAGTTTGGTTTAGAAATGAAAATGTTTAAAAATAAAATTGGTTTAGACTTCACTGTTTACAAAGATGTTAGTACCAATCAGTTCTTATCTCTTGCTGCTCCATCAGGTTCAGGCTTTACATCTTATTTTGTAAACGCTGGTAGAATTGAAAACCAAGGTTTTGAATTAACCTTAGATGCACAAGTAGTTAGCACAAGTAACTTCTCTTGGAAATCATCTGTAAACGTTTCTCGTAACACCAACAAAATTGTTGAGTTAATTGCTTCTAATCCTAACTACCAAGTTGGTGGTAACGACGAAGGATTTGCTTCAGTAATTAGAGCTGGTGGTTCATTTAACGATCTTTGGATCCACAAATTTGCAAGAGACGCTCAAGGCCGTATCATTTTAAACCCAACTACTGGTGCTCCAACAAGAGGTGCATTACAAGAGAAAGTGGGTAACGTAAATCCTGATTTCTTATTAGGTTGGAACAATAACTTTACATACAACAACTGGTTTGCTTCTGTATTAGTACAAGGTAAATTTGGTGGTGTAGCTTTCTCTAAAACAGAAGCTTTCCTAGATTCTTATGGTGCTAGCGCAAGAACTGGCGAATTTAGAGATAAAGGTGGTATGCCAATTAACGCTGTTCAAAATGGTAATCCAGTTTCTACTATTGATCCTGCTGTGTTTTTCTCTGCAGTTGGTGATAGAAATGGTATCATGGAACCATACTTATTCTCTAGAACAAACGTGAGAGTAGGTCAGTTAGTTTTAGGTTACAACTTAAAATCTAATAACGCAAAATCATTAATTAAAGAAGCGAACTTCTCATTAGTGGGTCGTAACTTATTCTTCTTATTTAAAGAAGCTCCATTTGATCCAGAGCAAGCCATGAGTACTGGTAACGGTATGCAGTCTAACGACGTATTTGGTTTACCTGCAACAAGATCTTATGGTGTTAACGTTAAGTTTACTTTCTAAAATTTTTTAAATACAATTTAGTATGAAACAATTATTTATTGCATCAATCATCCTAATTGCCTTTGGATCTTGTACAAAAGATTTCCAAGCAACCAATCAGGATCCCAATCAAATTTCTGATGAGATGCTTAAGCAAGACTTCAACCTGGTAGGTTCGCCTTTTGCAGGTATGTTGTACGAGCTGCATGGTAATCAGGGTAGTCAAATTGAAGAAGACCTTTGTTACGATTCATGGATGGGTTATATGAACACACCTACTCCATTTACAAGTAATGTAAACAACACTACATATTATGTGCGTTGGAACAACTACTGGAATCGTCAGTACAATAACGTAATGTCTCCTTCTAGACAAGTTATCCGTTTAGCACAAGAAAATGGTTTACCATTATTTGCTACATGGGCTAGATTAATCAGAATTTTATCAATGTCAAGAACATCTGCCATTTATGGTCCAGTAATTTATTCTAATTACGGTTCTACTGCAGCAACTGTACTTTATGACAGAGAGTCTGATTTATACAATACGTTCTTTGCGCAATTAGATACCATTCAAACACAATTTGCAGCTAACAGAACCTATGCTGGTTTCGCAAAATTTGACCCAAGCTTTAAGGGAAGTATCCCGGCTTGGCAGAAAGTAGTAAACTCACTTCGTCTAAGACTTGCAATCCGTATATCAAAAGTTAACCCTGCGCTTGCAAAAACACAAGGTGAAAAAGCACTTGCTGATGCTGCTGGATTAATTACCACTAACGCAGATAACTTTAATATCTCATTACTAGGTAACATTATGCCAGTTGGTATGATTTGCTTCCAGTGGGATGATGCGCGTATGGGCGGTCCAATTGAATCATTTATGGTGGGTTTAAAAGATGGAAGAATTGCGAAGTACTTCTCTCCAGCTGATAATGCAAGTTTATATGCAGACCATCCTACAGTTCCTTACAAAGGAATTAGAAATGGTGCCTTTATTGATGCTAAAATCCAACGTGTAACTTTCTCTAAAGTTTCTACTGACTTTAATAGCGTACAAACTAGAAGACACTTCACTGCTTCAGAAGTAGCCTTCTTAAGAGCAGAAGCTGCTCTAAGAGGTTGGACTGGTGCTGGTGATGCAAAAACCAATTACGAAAATGGTGTAAGATTATCATTTGCTGATTGGGGAGCTGGTGGCGTTGACACTTATTTAGCGGATGCAACAAGCAGACCTATCAACTATGTAGATCCTATCGATTCTCGTAACAACTTTGCTGCTACTTCAACTATAACAGTTGCTTGGAACGAGGCTGATGATAGAGAATTAAAGCTTGAAAAAATCATGACACAAAAATACCTTGCTACATTTACCAATACTTTGGAAGCTTGGGTAGACCACAGAAGAACAGGATATCCTAAGATTCCTTCTGCTGCTAAAAATGATTCTGGTCCAGAGTGGGGCACAATTCCTACTGGTCAATTCATTAAAAGATGGCCTTTCCTAAATGGCGAAAGAACTGGTAATGCTGCTGGTGTAGCTGACGCGGTTACTAAAATGGGTGCTGGTGCAAAAGATGATATTGCAACACGCTTATGGTGGGATACTGGCGTAGCTTCTAACTTCTAGTATTCTAGTTAGAATATACTAAAAAGCCCTCCGATAATTCGGAGGGCTTTTTTATTGTCGAATAGGTAGAGAAAATATGAACGATAAATTGTTTTCGATTAATGTTTATGATCTTGTTGCGTCAAGTAACGCTCTGGGAAATTGGTTGTAATAAACTCAATGCCCTGCGCAACAAGCTTGTTAAAATCTTCATCCTTGTTTACCGTCCAACTACCAAGCATCATATTTTGCTTTTTGGCGTTTACTGCAATGGACGGATTCCCAATAAACTGGGCATAATTAAAATTGATGCCATTAAATTTAGCTTGGATAATTTCTTCCAACGACTTATTGTTTTCGAGATATAAAACAGTTGCTGTTGGCCTGTAAGCTCTAATGGTTTGAAGCACTTCAAAATCAAAACTGATATAAATAATGCGGTCTTCGATACCTAATTTTTTAGCAAGTTCAATTGTTTCGGTAGCCGTTAATTGGCTTGTGGCATTACTTAAAAGCGCGGCCTTTATTTCACAAACAAGCAGTGTATGGTGTTTAGAAGCGGTACCCGCTTTAAAATAATCTTCTAGTAATGGTAAATTTTCACCATTGCTTAATTTTTTGGCATTGAGCTCGGCATATGTTTTTAATTCAATAGTATCCCCAAAATGTGTGGGATCATGATTGACAACTAGCTTACCATCGAGGGTACGGCGCACGTCAAACTCACTACCAAACGATTTAATTTCGATGGCTTTTTGTAGTGCTGCTATCGAATTTTCTGGTACATTAAATTCTTTCCAGGCACCCCTGTGCGCTATTATTTTTGTGTCTTGTGCTTTTAGTTGTTGGAGCATACAAAAAGTGGCAAGGGTTATAAATACTTTTTTCATGCAAGTTATTTTAATTGCTGTAGTGCTTTTGCCACGGTAGAGTCTGTGGCATTTTGTAATTGATAATATCCTTCGGTCCTCCAAATTTGTCGTGCCATTAATATTTTAATAGATTGTAACAAATATGCTTTACCCGCAGCAGATACTTTCGTAGCTACAATATTATCTTTTGCAGCAGCTGCAACAAATGCATTCCACTCAGCAGCACCCGGCAAAAACCCTTTATCAAGTGCCTCAGGTGTTTTAAAACTATCAAAATAAATTCGGTTATTTTTATATAAGGTGTACACAAAATTAGAAAGTGTATTTGATAAATACAATTGCATAATAAGTGTGTCTTGCAAACTAGATACTAATGGAACAATAATATCAGGGGTAATACCACCTCCACCATATAAAATTCGACCAGCAGGGGTTTTAAATTTTTTACCTTTTAAAACACTAGAATCTGTTTTATCAAGTAAACCACTATGGTAACGGTTCATTAATTCCTCGTCATATTTTTCTTTGCCAACCGCATAAGTTTTTTGAATATTTCTGCCTAGTGGGGTGTAATAACGTGCAATGGTTAAACGTACAGCACTACCATCGGTTAAACCAAATTGTTGTTGTACCAGCCCCTTGCCAAAAGAACGTCTTCCAATAATAGTAGCCCTATCCCAGTCTTGCAATGCACCCGCAAGCACTTCACTAGCAGAAGCAGATGTTTCGTCAATTAAAACGGTTAGTTTACCCGTTTCAAATAATCCGGGCCTTTTACAAATAAAATCGAAACGCTTGCTATTAGCGCCTTCGGTGTACACAATTAGTTTATTGTCACTTAAAAATTCGTCGGCAATATCAACGGCTTCTTGCAAAAGTCCGCCACCATTGCCACGCAAATCAAGCACCAACGATTTCATGCCAGCTTTTTGTAATTTTTCTAATGAAGCCATAAAAGTTTCGTAGGTTCTCTCAGAAAATTTATCAATTTTTATATATCCTGTAGCTGGTTGTATCATATACGCTGCATCAATGGGTGACACAGGAATAACCCCTCTTGTGATATTTAAATTGAGCTGTTTGTTATTTCGAAGTACCGTCACTTTTACAACAGTACCTTCTTCACCCCTAATTTTAGAACGAACCCAATCGGCATTAATATTCTTTCCGTAAAGCGTTATTGAATCATTGGCCTTTAATAACTGATCGCCAACCTGCAAACCGGCCTTAAAAGAAGGTCCGTCTTTAAAAACATTCATCACATTGACGGTATCATTCATCATTTGAAACTCAATACCTATCCCCATAAAACTACCTGTAATATCATCGTTATATTCGGCTAGATCACTGGCAGGAATATACGCAGAGTGTGGATCTAAATGAGAAAGCAAGGCATCTGCGACAAGTTTATTGATACTATCCGACGCAACTGGATCTACGTATTTACTATTTATTAGTGAAACAAGTTCTTGAACAGAACTACGTCCGGAAAATCCTAAAAATTTACCCCCAGCTGTATTATCACGAAGTTGGTATCCAATGGTCATTCCTACAATCATTACCACAGACAATAAAAGGGGTAACCAGATACTAATTTTCTTTTTTTGCTCACTCATTATTTGTTCATTTTTAAAGGTCTTTACAAATATCCTATTTAAATAGATAAAATTGCCTTAAAACACTAAATATTAACGAGATAAAGGTTGTTTTATCAGAGATATTTTCGTACTTCGTAGTATCATTTCTAAATTCTAAAACATGCGAGTAACCTTAATTGCAGACAGTGGTGCCACCAAATGTGAATGGTGCTTGCTCGTAGATGGCAAGAAAAAAAAGACAGTAATTACGGATGGTCTTAGCCCCTATTTTTTAACTGAAGATCAAATTACGGCGCTTCTTCAAAAGCATTTATTGCCAAAAATTAAAAACTTCCCACCTAAAAACATATTTTTTTACGGTACTGGGCTGGCCAATCCGGCCAATGCCAAAGTTATCAATAGTGTTTTAAAAAGCTTATTTGCTAAAGCCAAAATAGAAATTAACCACGACTTAATCGCTGCAGCAAGAGCTCTATGCGGCAAACAAAAAGGTATTGCATGTATTTTAGGCACGGGTGCTAACGCAGGCTATTACAATGGGAATAAAATTGCTAAAAATAGCCCTGGACTTGGCTATGTTTTAGGGGATGAAGGAAGTGGCGCTTACCTCGGAAAAAAAGTGGTACAGTATTATTTGTACCAAACATTTGACGAGGAACTTATGGCACGTTTTACGAAACGCTTTAATACCAGTAAAGACGAAATATTAAACAACGTTTATAAGCAACCGCTGGCCAATAGATACCTTGCTAATTACGCTATATTTTTAAGTGAAAATAGAGGCCATTACATGATTGAAAATATCATTGAAGATGGTTTAAATGATTTCTTTTTCACCCACCTTTATAAATTTAAAGAGAGCTGGAAACTACCCATCAACTTTGTAGGAAGTGTTGCATTTGGTTTTAAAGATGTTTTAAAAGAACTCTGCAATACCTATGAATTAGAATTAGGGAAAGTTTTAAAAGCGCCGATGGAAGGTTTAGTTACCTACCACAAATAATTTTACATGGCTACATTTACAAGAATTACAGAACAGGATTCCAATTATAGACAGTTACAAGACATGTCTGTGCTTGAAGTGCTCACAAATATTAACAACGAAGATCAAACCGTACCGCATGCTGTTGCTGCCGCAATCAACGATATAGAAAAAGTGGTAAGCATTGCTATCGAAAAAATGTTACTGGGCGGCCGGTTGTTTTATATTGGTGCTGGCACCAGTGGACGTTTGGGTATTGTAGATGCTAGTGAATGTCCGCCTACTTATGGCGTTCCCTATGGTTTAGTTATAGGAATTATAGCTGGCGGAAGCCACGCCATTACAAATGCAGTTGAAAACGCCGAAGATGACCCCAACCAGGGCTGGCTTGACTTACAAGCACAAAATATTAATGATAAAGATGTTGTTATAGGATTAGCTGCAAGTGGCACCACCCCATATGTAATTAGTGCACTTGAAAAGTGTAATGAAAACGACATCACTACGGCAAGTATATCTTGTAACCCAGGCGCACCTTTATCTGCAGCTGCAAACTTTCCTATCGAAGTAGTTGTTGGCCCCGAATTTGTAACAGGAAGCACAAGAATGAAAAGTGGTACGGCACAAAAGCTAGTGCTTAACATGATTTCTACGGCTGTTATGATTGGTCTTGGGCGTGTAGAAGATAATAAAATGGTTAACATGCAACTCACCAACGATAAACTGGTTGACAGAGGCGTGCACATGTTAATGAAGCAAATTAATACTTCCGATTATGAAGTAGCAAAAGAGCTACTACTACAACATGGCTCTGTAAAAAAAGCCACCGACGCATTTATGGGTTCTTAACTTTTGATACATGCACAACATAGAACCATTTTTTAATTGGAGACATTTATACACTGCCGAAGAAGATGCAAGGTCTCCTTTCTATGGTCGCACTTATTCCGAATTTGAGTTTACACAAGTAGTTTATAATTATTTTATTCATCCGCAATGGGACGACTTTGGAAGCCGCACGCTCTATTTAAAAATACTCTTTATAGACTACGAAGAAAACTATGCCATCATAGAACTCATTGGCGAATGGAATGATGCCATTGAAAATGATATCATGGAACTCAAAAGAGAAATTGTGGATCACCTTTCTAAACAAGGTATTTGTAAATATATTTTGATCTGTGAAAATGTTTTAAATTTTCATAGCAGTGACAAAGAATATTACCAAGAGTGGTACGACGATGTTTCTGACGATAATGGTTGGATGGTAGCACTTAACATGCCAGCGCAAACACAGCAGGATTTTAAACAAAAAAAACTACACTATTATA
>JBIIZN010000062.1:0-10137 GCA_044346275.1 Sediminibacterium sp. | reverse complement strand
AAACAATTGCTATGCAACAACAACGCTACTATTCTTTGGACGTATTTAGGGGTGCTACCGTTGCGCTCATGATACTCGTTAACAACCCTGGTAGCTGGGGAAACATCTATGGACCCCTCAAACATGCCCCTTGGCATGGTGTAACCCCCACCGATTTGGTGTTCCCTTTTTTCCTGTTTGCGGTTGGTAATGCGATGGCTTTTGTGATGCCTAAATTTGAAGCTGGCAGCAGCACTGCTTTTTGGAAAAAAATTACAAAGCGCACCCTACTCATTTTTGGCATAGGACTCTTTTTAAATTGGAGCCCCTTTATTAAATGGGAAGACGGCGTACTCGTGGCTAAAAAATGGGAAAACGTTAGAATTTTAGGCGTGTTGCAACGCATTGCCCTGAGTTACTTTTTTGCTTCTATTACCGTCTATTATGCCAAAACAAAAGGCGCGTTTGTGCTAGGTGGCATTTTATTATTAAGCTACTGGTTTATCACCGCAGTTTTTGGAACCCCTGGTGACCCTTATAGCTTGAACGGCTATTTTGGAACAGGTATCGACAAACTCATTTTAGGCGAAAAACATATGTACCATGGCGAAGGCGTGGCTTTTGATCCAGAAGGCATCACAAGCACCATCACCGGAATTGTTCAAGTGATTTTTGGATTTTTAGTAGGTCAATACATTCAACAAAAAGGAAAGTCTTTTGAAATGCTTGCCAACCTTCTTATTAGTGGCGTGGTATTAATTGTAGCAGGACTTTGCTGGGACATGGTATTTCCGATCAATAAAAAAATATGGACGAGTAGTTATGTTTTATACACGACAGGCCTTGCCATTGTAACGATTAGTGTGCTCATTTATTTAATTGAGTTTAAAGAAATAAAAGGTGCTTGGAGCAAATTTTTTGATGTGTTTGGAAAGAACCCACTCTTTATATTTTTCTTGTCGGGCTTTTTGCCAAGAGTGCTGGCACTATTACGTTTCGAAGACCTTAGCTTAGAACCTGGACACACGACCACCAGTGCATTACCTTGGTTTTGGAACCATGTTTGCAAACCCATTTCCGAAGATTTACGCAATGGATCTTTGGTTTATGCCATATGTATGATTGCCTTTTATTGGAGCATTGTGTATGTGCTCGATAAAAAGAAAATTTACATTAAGGTGTAAAAGTCCAAACCAAGGTTGATAACCATCGGCAAAGTGCTAAATATGATTATTTGAGCTTTAGAACCACAACTTCGTAAGGACTCAATTGTAAAATTTTTTCCTTTAAGTTAGTTTTCCCAAATAGTGTTCTATAATTATTAAAATCTACTTTAAAATTTGCTTCTTGCATCTCATTAGACAAATTCACGGCTACTAGTACTTTTTCTGTTTCGAACATTCTATAAAAACTAAATACTTTGCTATTGCTATTTGGCGCATTTGCATATTTTCCTTGGGCCAATGCGGCGTTACTTTGCTTTAACTGAATCATTTTTTTATAATAATTCAACAATGAATTATTGTCATCTTGCTGCTCTTCTACAGAAATACCATCACCCGATTTCATTATACTATTATTCCACCAGCCGCCTGTGTTTTTATACCAGGTAGCCATCCCCTTTCCATCTATATTTTTATACCACTCGAATGCCGCACGACGTGGTATATCATTACCATCGGTATTTCCCCAATTACCAATTTTTCCTTGCATGCCAATTTCCTGTCCATAGTATATAGAAGGAATACCGCCAATTAAAAACATTAATGATGCAGCCAATTTTTGCTTGTCTATATTTGGCTCTATTGAAGCATAACGGTCCATATCGTGATTTTCGATAAAAATAATTTGATCATTACCAGTTGGGCACTGAGCCAAAATTGTATCTGCTTTATTGATTAATGTTTGCTTGTCAAATGATAAAATTGCCTGCTGTAATCCAAAACCAAAAACCCTATCCACACCGGCATTATTTATATAGGAGTATCCATAGTCTATCCAATCTGCCTGCTCTGCTACATTTTTAAGTGACGGGTTTATCTCTTTTAAATGGGAAAGTAAAGGTTTCCAAAACTCAACAAATAAATTAGTAAGGGCAGCCTTTCCATCTAAATGATCCATAGCATGGTCTAAGCGAAAGCCATCTACACCATCATCAAATTTGCCGTCATTATTGGGGTCAACAAAATATCCGAATAGCTTTTTATTGTACGCCAATACATTTTTATTGCGCAGGTTAACGGTAGTTACTTTTATAAAAGACCCATCAAAACTGTTTAATTGTCGTAAATCAAAAACCATTGTTGATGGAATCTTATGTGCTGCATCATCAAACAAAAGATAATCACTGTAAGGCGAATTAAGATTTCCCACAGCATCTTTCCACCATAGATGTTTTTCGGCAAGATACTGGGTTTCCATATCCATATAGATTTTCATCCCACGCCTATGAATTTCTTTTACTAAAGCAATATAGTCTTGCATAGTACCAAATTCAGAATCAATTTTTTCAAAGTCATTGGCAAAGTAATTGTGGTAACAATCCGCATCGTATAATGGTAACAATAAAATAGATGTAATACCTAAATCTTGCAAGTAAGGCAGCTTTTGCATTAATCCATTTAGATCTCCATGAAAATCACCATTACTATCATAAAAACTTCTCTGATTGAGGTGATAAACAACCTCCCCCTTAATAGTATTCTTACTTTTTTGAGCAAAGCATACAACATTAGCAAGAAGGAAAATTACAAGTATTAAATTTTTCATACGTAAATTATTTATTGTTCAATTTGATATATCACTGCAGCATATGGCTGGAAAAAATGATCGATTTGCGGTTGTTCTAGATTGCTTATTAAGATATGGCTATTACTAAACGCCAAAGAAGTGGTTAAAACAGCAGGCGCATCTGAAAAATTCAGGACAACAAGGAGCACCTCACTGTCTAAAACCCTTTTGTATGCAAAAATTTGATCGTTTTTTTCATCGACTAACTCAAAAGCACCATACACAAGCGTCTCATGATTTTTGCGCAACTGAATCATGCGTCTAAAATAATGTAGCACAGAACTAGGATTGTTTTCTTGTTTAGCTACATTTAAGAATGGATAATTCTTATTTACTGCCAACCAAGGAGTTGCTTCAGAAAAACCAGCATGTAGCTCCTGATTCCATTGCATCGGTGTTCTTGCATTGTCTCTACTTATTGTTGCATGCGATTTTAAAAAACCTTCATAATCTCCACCTTTTTGCTTGAGTCCATTGTAAAAGTTAATGGTATAGACATCCTGGTATTTTTCAATTTCCGTATGGTTTGTATTTGTCATCCCCAGTTCATCTCCATTATATATATAAGGCGTAGCCCTCATGCTTAAAATAAAAGTATGCAGCATTTTAGCAGAGAGTGTACGGTATTTTTCGCTATCGTTTCCAAAACGGCTTACCATGCGGCTCATGTCGTGGTTGCCTAAATAAATAGTTCCCCATCCTTTTTTCACAAATACTTGATCCCATGTCCAAAAAATATTTTTCCAGGCTACCAAATCCCAATTGGAATCATCAGCGTACATAAAGTTTTCTTTACTAACGCCAACTCCTGTATGATCAAAATGATAAAATGTTTGTAACTCACGTCTGTCTTCATCTACAAACAACAATGCATCTTCGGTTGTAACAAAACTCATTTCGCCAACATTCATGCAATCATATTTAGAGAACACTTCTCGGTTCATTTCTTGCAAGTACTCATGCAAGTGTGGCCCTTGTGCATAATACGGAAACCAATCACCAGCCTTCATGGTTTTAGGCATTTCCGGAAAAGAAATATCTTTTGAAATACAGGCAATTACGTCTAATCTAAATCCATCAATCCCCTTGTCCAACCAAAATTTCATCATGTCATAAACCTCATACCGCACTTTAGGATTTTCCCAGTTTAGATCTGGCTGCTTTTCACTAAAAATATGGAGGTAATAACTATTCGTTGTAGCATCATACTTCCAAGCATTACTTTCCTTATCAAAAATACTCCACCTGTAAGGAGGCTCTCCTTTTTCTGCATCCCACCAATGATAATAATTGCGGTAAGGGTTATCTTTTGATTTTTTACTTTCTTTGAACCATAGATGCTCATCGCTTGTATGATTTACAACTAAATCCATGATCAGTTTGATACCCCTATCATGTAAACCCTTTAATAAGGCATCAAAATCATCCATCGTACCAAATTCCTTCATGATAGATCGATAGTCAGAAATATCATATCCCATATCATCATTTGGGGATTCATACACAGGATTTAACCATACAACATCAATCCCTAAACTTTTTATATAATCTAACTTTTCAATAATACCACGCAAATCACCAACACCATCGCCGTTAGCATCTTTAAAGCTTCTAGGATAGAGCTGATAAACTACTTTCTCTTTCCACCATTTTTTATTGATATCAAACTGCATAAACTGTTTTACTTTATAATTTTGATTCCCTTACAAATAACCAACAAACAAAAGAAACCAATAAACATATAGCAATCACCAAAAACAATAATGAATAATCGCCTGCATCATTCACTAGTTTTGAAATACCTGGCGTCATCATGGAGGGTAATACAATACTGAAATTAAAAAGACCCATATACATGCCCATCTTACTAGCATTTACTTTTTCTGTCATAATTGCATATACGATAGAAATAACCGCAGACCAACCGATACCGCAAATAATCATTCCTACATAAAATACCGCCTCAATGGCACCTGCAGCATACAATAAAAAATACCCTGCGGTCATACATGCAATAGCTATTCGATATACTTTAACTTTCCCTATTCGTTTACTCAAAGGTTCAAGCAACAACATGGGCATTACTGCCCCAATAAGATTTAAAAACAAAAAACCTAAGGAAAGTATATTGCCAGCAGTGGTTTCAACACTTTGTTCTGAACCAGTAATAAACTTTGAAAATGAATTAGCCCATGCAGAAGCAGGGTTCATGCCCGGCAACATGGTTTCTTTTATAAAAAAATAACTCATTACAAACATACTTTGTATGCCCAGCCAAGAAAAAGCATTTGCTAACATGATTTTTTGAAAATCATTAGCAGCCGAAGATTGTCGTTTCCCTTTTGCAATGGTAATTACTCCTAGAATTAGTGTGACCGCCAAACACAAGTACATAAAATACGTTTGCACGCTATCCCAGCCACCATTTAATATTGTTTTATTGATAACAACAAATAATCCAAAAGCAATAAATCCAAATAATGGGAAAAGAAGAGAAATGCCATCATAAAATGATGAATTACTTTTTACCTGTTCAATACTATTAGTTACATCAAATGATCTGGGCTCTTGAATTAATAAAACCGGAATAATAGAAAATAACAAAACAAGTACTACTGCTGTATAAATTAAAAAAATACTGCCAAACACAAGTGAAACTAAATAAGCCCCTATTCCAAATGTGCCACTCACCACTTGCATCCAGGAAAACCCCTTCGTTCTTTCAATGCCTGCTGGGGTAACATCTGCGATGATACTTCTTGCAGGATTAAAACAAACGTTTATACTAATATCTAAAAAGGTGGATACAATTACAGCAACGAGTAAAACACTTAAGCCGGTATATTTGCTAATCAAACCAAGTTGAGGCAACGCTAGTAACATCCCTGCTGCAAATATAGCACCGATAATGATAAAGGGTTTTCTCCTTCCTCCCATAAACCAGCTTTTATCGCTCATCAAACCTACTATCGGCTGCGCAATAATGCCTGACAATGGACCCGCAAGCCACACCAATGCAACATCTTCTATATGTAACCCGTATTTGGTACTCAGTATCCAGCTGAGTGCTGCCACTTGGGTAGAAAAACAAAATCCTACAGCAGTTGCTGGTAAACTTATTAAAGCATAAAAGGAATTTGTTAACTTTTTTTGAATGGCAAGCATGTACTTTTATTTTTTAAGGCACTCTTTGAGCTGATGCATCATTTTATAATTTATTTCCCACTGATTTGCTAAAGGCTCCTTTGTATATGGCATAGAAGGCATGTAAGGCGCAGGGCCAAATTCCGGTGTGATAGACATTAGGGTAGCACCTTTTTCTTTTTTATAATCTATAATTGATTGCCACCATTTTTCATATTGCTCAAAATGATTTTGCCACTCAGGCGCGAAGGGATCATTTACTTGTGGACCTTGTTCAAATCCAATACGAGCATGAATATGTGAAATATGAGGAATGATTTGCTGAATCATTTCTTCCTGATCTTCTAACATACTTTCAGATACTGTACAAAAATGAGAGAAATCGGCAATCAATTCCATTTCAGGAAACTTTTTAAGATAGGGTATCAAAGAAGGCGCATGAAAAGAAAACCTACCTCGGTGTGTTTCATGCAAAATACGAACGCCGGTTTTATTGCTAATATTTAAAGCGGCTTCTATAACCCGGCAGTTATCATCAAATGAAAAATAGTCTTTTCCCGTATGGGCGTTGATAAAACTAGGTTCAAGGGCCGCCAGGTCTAACAAATTTGTTTTTACGTTGTCAATATATTCATCTACCGAACTATTTTGGGCTGCTACAATATGCTGCGCAACAAAAACAAAATCTGAATTTGCATTAACAGCATCTTCTATTTTTTCTAAAAACATTTTAGAAAAAGAACTGTCAAGCGATGGCAAGAAAATTTCTATGCCTTCATAACCTGCAGATAATACTTTATCAACAAAAACAGACGGTGTGTCATTTTCTGACCCCCAGTAGGTACAACAATATTTAACTTGCAAGACGCTATTTTTGGTATAGAATAGGGTTTAATGGCGTATCAATCACTTCACCAATTGTAGCGCCCGGACACCAGGTATTCCAATCGTTGATTTGATTTTTATTCTCTGGATTTTTTAGTACCATGTCTTTATCCATGTATATAACTGTCATTACTTTACGCATATCACTTGTAGTATTGGCTCCAGCACGGTGAAACACCCACCCACTGTGAAAACTTACTTCCCCTAAATCAAAAGCTTCTATGACATGTTGAAAATTGGTGACCTTTAATTTTTTCTGAATCACAGACTCACTTTCATCCCCAATTTCCAAGTCGCGACCCTCTACTATTTGATGACTTCCAGCACTAAATTCCAGAGGTCCTAGCGCTAGTGGCGTTGCTTGCAATGGAATCCAAGCAGTAACTGTTTTATCCGTTTCCAAAGGCCAATAATATTGGTCTGCATGCCAAGGTGTAATACCGCCTCCCCCTTCTTTAAATAAAGCCTGATCATGATAAATTCGAACACCGTCTACCTGCATAAGATCTGCAGCTATCTTAGCCAACCGTTCACTAAATACAAACGCTTTTACCAATTCGTCCTCTTTCCAAAGATTAAATAGCTGTAAGAAAGCCTTGCCATAAGTACTCCTTTGTTCTAGTGGCGTATTTTGATGATTCATTACCTCCACCCTTTTACCGATAACTTCATTAAAAAACGAAATCGTTTCTTCATCAAACACTTGTTTTAGTTTGATGAATCGGTTTTGCTGATAGAACGCAATCTGATCAGCGGTTAATTCAAATGGCTTTGCTAAGGATGCAATTACCGACGACGGAATAGATGTCATAGAAGTAAATTTTGAAGTAAAATTATTGGGTTGTTACAAAGATAATTAGCATCGAATATGCCAATACTTACACTATATTGACATAAATCAAATAAATTTGAAAAATATAATGTATAAATAGTGCTATATGAAGCCGTTTTTGGAAGATATTGGCAAAAAAAGGGGACAACACTCCTTTTTAGCCTTTGAAATAAAGCAAAAGAAATTGGATTTTTTTTGGCATTACCATCCCGAGTATGAACTAACATTCATTGTAAAAGGAAAAGGTCGAAGACTCGTAGGTGACAGTTACCAATATTTTGAAAGCGGAGATTTAGTACTAATTGGACCTGAACTTCCCCACACATGGGTTAGTGACAGCGGTTTAAAAGGAAATTGTGAAGCAGTGGTGATACAGTTTTCGGTAGAATTTATAGAACGCTTTACTGCACTTGACGAATTATCTGGTATTAGAAAAATGCTAACGCTTTCAAACCAAGGCATTTCCATTAATGAAAATAAATCTGCATCATTAAAAGAAGTATTAAAAGGCTTGCCACATAAAAGTGGTATTGAAAAAGTTACCGGCTTACTCCGTATTTTGGATACGCTGTCTACAGTTAAAATGACACCTTTGGCATCTCCATTCTTTCAGCCACTAAAAGGAAGAGAAAATGAAAAACGCATTAATATCGTTTGTCAGTATATCCAAAAACATGCTACAGAAACATTAACGATTCATAAGGCTGCTGCACTCATTCACTTATCCCCCAGTGCATTTTGCAAGTTTTTTAAACGCATGACAGCTAAAACATTTTCCGATTATGTCAACGAAATTCGAATAACAAATGTGTGTAATGATTTACTAGCTACAGACAAGCAGGTTGCAGAAATCGCCTATGAAAACGGCTTTGAAACATTAACCTATTTTAATCGGATTTTTTTAAAGAAAAAAAACATGTCGCCTAGTAGCTACAGAAAAGTATAAAAGTTTCAAATTGACTCCGCAAATAGAGAACTCGCGCAAAGTGATAGTGCAAAATTACCGCGCTTTATACAAACAGCGTAGCCGCTAGTTCCAAACTTTCTGGCTTACCTACATCTAATAATGTTGCGCCAGTATGATCGTAGGCCATAATATTTTGTGTAGTACAGAGGTCTAGGTACACATCTACCATCGAAAATTTACCATCCCTTTGCATCATTGAAAGTAACTTTGTATCAATTACCTGAATACCGCTAAAAGCCTTTGCCTGCAAGTATTCCGTGTTACCGTCGTTTAAATGTGCTGGCTTATATTCTCCGGTATTTTGATTTTTCCATCCGCACAATTTACCGGCTTCATCAAACAAGAAATACCTACTACTGTTTCTGACAGAAACAGCGAGCGTAGCGAGCGCACCCGTGCTCGTATGCCTATCTATAACAGCTTGTAAATCTAAGTTGGTGAGTATGTCTGCGTTGAGCAGTACAAATGAAGTTTCGTTCTCAAAATACCAAGCTGCTTTTTTTAACCCACCACCCGTTTCTAGTACAGCGTCCGTTTCGTCCGATATAGTAATGGTTGAGCCCCAGCCATTATTTGTAGTAACGGCATCTATAATTTGATCTGCAAAATGATGCACATTAATAAGCACTTCTGTGATACCAATTTTTTGCAAGTATTCAATATTGCGCTGTAGTAAAGACTTTCCATTCACCAACGCAAGCGCCTTAGGATGCTTATCTGTAAAAGGTTTTAGCCTTGTACCGAGTCCTGCCGCTAATATCATTGCCTTCATAATAATTATTTTACCCAGTTGGCTTTATTGGTATGAGAGAGTTGTGTTTTTATTTTATACTTATTGCGAAGGTGTCTGGCTGTTTGTTCTGCAGCATATACACTTCGGTGTTGCCCGCCGGTACATCCAAAATTGATTTGTAAATTTTGAAACCCACGTTTTAAATAATCTTCTACCGTAATGTCAATTAAATCCCAAACACTATTTAAGTACTCGTTCATTTTTGTACGCTGTTCTAAAAAGTCTTGCACCGGTTTATCGAGGCCTGATAATTTTTTATAATCATCAAAGCGACCCGGATTTAAAATACCGCGCATATCAAACATAAATCCACCACCATTTTCAGAATCATCTACCGGAAATCCTTTTTTGTAACTAAAACTATTGACAGACACGATAAGTGGTGTAGATTCATTGGCCTGAGCTGGTTCAAAACGTGCAATCATTTCATCAGACATCACAATTTTTAACACCCTGTCAAACTCCGGCGTTACAATACCAACGCGTTTGTTCTCAATAAAAAATTGAAGGTTGCGCATAGCAAGTGGAATGCTTGCTAAAAAGTGCGCCTTACGTTCAAACAATCCTCTAAATCCGTAAGCACCCATTACTTGCAAGAGCCTGATTAATACGTATCCATTGTACTGACTTTCAAACGTGATACGGTCAAGCGGTGCTTGCAATAAACCATCCACCTGGTCCATATAATAAGAAAGTAATTCATCTTTCCACTGTTCACTCAATTCTGCTTTTGCTTGCCACAATAAT
>JBIIZN010000144.1:0-2994 GCA_044346275.1 Sediminibacterium sp. | reverse complement strand
TACCTATAATGGTGCAAAATATATTGAAGCGCAACTGGCTTCTATCATAGCGCAAACCTATGCGGTTGCTGAAATTATTGTGGTTGACGATGTTTCTACTGATGATACCATGGCAGTGGTAGAGCGCACGGCAGCGCGCGATAGCCGAATTTCACTTTCTCAAAACGCGTTCAATATTGGCTTCACTTCAAATTTTGAAAGCGCCTTACAAATGGCCAAGCATGATTACATTGCCATATCAGATCAAGATGATATTTGGCACCATCAAAAAATTGAAAAAATGATGGCGGCTTTTGCGTCAGATGCTGCTGCTATTTATTGTGATTCGGTTCGATTCACAAAAGACATTCCTATTCATCCCATAAAAAATAAAAAAAATAAGCATGTAGCCGGGACTAATGTTAGAAAATTAGCGATGTATAATACGGTAAGTGGCCATGCACTCATCATCCGAAAAACTTTGCTTGAAAAAGCCCTACCAATTCCAACTGCCGTTTATTATGATTGGTGGTTGGCCTTACAAGCAGTAACGAGTGGTGGTTTACAATACCTCGATGAAATTCTTGTGTACCAGCGGGCGCATGATAACAATGTAACAATTGCAAAAAATACATCTTCAAAAGAACTACGGAACAATTACCGCACTATGTTGAGAACGCATTTACATGCCTTTGTTCAAATTGCTTCTTTATCCGAAAAGGACCAAGTATTTTTTATCAATTTTACGAGGCATTGGAGTAAAATGCTCGATAATGGGTGTAGCTCTGGCCTGTTTTTATTTATGCTAAAAAATAGGAAAGACCTTTTTTATTATAAAAAAAGAAGGCTCCCATTATTAGCGGCCATCAAGCATTCTTTTTTATTTGCATTTCGAAACGCTTGATTTTACTTATATTGGTAATCTTAAACCAATAACATATCAACAAGACTGCTGCCGCTTATTAAAACTTTTGGATTGTTTGATGGGGTTGTTTTTTTATTCGTCGGATATCTAAAAAGGATGGTTCTTACTATTCTAGCCGTTATCATTCAAAAATCCATTTAAGAAATAAATACGCAGACAAAATTACTTTTAAACAGGTTTTTTTAGAGACTCAATATAATTTTGATATTCCCTTTACGTCTACTACAATTATTGATGGTGGTGCTAATATTGGACTTGCATCAGTTTTTTTTTCACACCGTTATCCTAGCGCAAGTATTGTAGCAGTGGAACCTAACAAAGAAAATTTTGAAATGCTTGAAAAAAATATTACAAGCTTCTCAAAAGTAAATGCAAAAAATGGGGGTATTTGGAATGACAATAAAAATCTTGTTATTGTAAATTCCCAAGAAAATGACAATGCGTTTATGGTAGAAGAAGTAGAATCGGTTACGCCAAATAGTATTCCAGCTTTTTCTATCGCATGAATAATGCAAGAACAAAAGTGGGCAACTATAGATTTACTTAAACTCGATATTGAAGGATCCGAGAAAGAAGTGTTTGAAAAAAATTATGAATCTTGGCTACCACACACAAAAATGATCATTGTTGAAGTCCACGATCATATGCGAAAAGGCTCGGCAAAGTCAGTGTTTACCGCCACAAACAAGTATAATTTTTCGTTTTCAATGAATCACGAAAACTTGATTTTTACGAATTTGGATTTCTAAACTGCTTTTCTGTTTTCCACCAGCGCCAACCAATGTAACCCATAATGGCAAGTGGCGCTCCGGCTAAATATAAAATAGCGCCGTTGAGTGCTTTTGCAGGTCCATCTCCTAATTGAGAAGCCGTTTTGGTACAAATAGAACACTGCGCTTCTGCGCTAATTGATAATAACACGAGCAAGCAGCTTGTTGTTATAAAAAAAAGAATGCGGAGGGTTTTCTGTTTCATCTAGTTCAATCTGGAGCACAAAGTTAATTGAATAATTGCGTAAGAAATTTTCTTAACTTACTTTATCAATACAATAACAGTGACAGAACGTAGAAAGTTTATCCAAAAAATAGCTGGCTTAACCGCAGCCTTTAGTGCGCCGAGTCTTTTGCAACAGGCCTGGGCCGCAGATTGGGAAAAAGTACATCAAAAAGCCGGGGGGTTAACCCCACAGGAGCTTGCCGCCGATGAAGATTACTGGTCGGTGATCCAGCAGGCTTATACCGTAAATCCCAATATGGTCAACCTCAACAACGGGGGTGTAAGTCCATCACCAAGGGTGGTTCAGGAGGCTGTAGAGCGCTTTAATCAGCTCTCCAACGAGGCACCATCTTACTATATGTGGCGTATTTTGGACCAGGGCAGGGAGCCGGTACGCTACAAACTGGCCACATTAGCTGGCTGCTCTCCCAATGAAATTGCCATTAACCGCAACGCTACAGAAGCATTAAATACCGTCATTTTTGGCTATCCATTTAAAGCCGGAGACGAAGTCATTGGAACGAAACAGGATTATCCAAATATGATTCAGGCCTATCGTCAGCGCGCCCTTCGTGATGGCATTGTATACACCCAACTTAGTTTTGATTTTCCAATCGAAGATGATCATTCCATTGTAGCCGCTTTTGAAAAAGCAATTACACCACGCACCAAACTTATTCATATTACCCACATCATTAATTGGGTAGGACAAATCATGCCCGTTAAAAAAATTGCAGCGATGGCACATGCGCGGGGCATAGAAGTGATTGTGGATGGTGCACATTCTTTTGGACTACTTGATTTTAAAATTCCGGATTTAGAATGTGATTATTTTGGCACCAGTTTACATAAATTTTTATCGGCACCCATTGGGAGTGGTATGCTTTGGATTCATGCCAATAAAATAGAAAAAATTTGGCCACTACTTTGTAACGATAAGCCCCTTAGTAATGATATTAGAAAGTTTGAAACCCTTGGTACCAGAAGCTTTCCGATAGAACAAGGGATTGGCGAAGCCGTTAATTTTCACATGGCTATTGGATCAAAAAGAAAAGAAGAAAGGGTACGTTATTTAAAAAATTATTGGGCTACAA
>JBIIZN010000143.1:0-3015 GCA_044346275.1 Sediminibacterium sp. | reverse complement strand
TAGGCGCAGAAATCGGTGTAGACGCCGTACGTTTTAAAACCGCGCAGGTGTATGATTACGCGAACGACCCGCACGGGCTCATTCCTACCAATCAAAAATATAGCAGGTATAAAAAAGACAGTGCTGGTCAAATGCAAGTAAAAAACGGACTGGGCAATCACTGCTGGAAATTATGGCATGCCAATGTAATTACCTGGGATGGAATAGTGGTCCCATGCTGCTTTGATAAAGACGCTACACATCAACTCGGTCATTTAAAAAACAAATCTTTTACAGAAGTTTGGGACAGCAAGGAGTACCATACTTTTAGAAAAAATTTAATAACCTCCCGAAAGTCGATTGACATTTGCGCCAATTGTAGCGAAGGGTTAAGCGTTTGGGAAGACTAGCACTGCAATAAGCGTCTTGTAGCAATTGTGCATTACTATTACTACTACCTAATATTCATCCACAAAAGCGCAAGCATCCGCATCACAATTTATCTTTAAAGCATGAAAAAAATAGCATCCATTTTAGTGCTACTAATTTGCACTTTTCAGTTGTTCGCACAACCCGTTCGCAATTTTGAATTTAGAGGTGTTTGGATTGCAACCGTCGAAAATATTGACTGGCCAAGTAAACGTGGACTTCCCGTAGAAACACAACAACAAGAGTTTATTAAAATCTTGGATATACATCAAAAAAATGGTATGAATGCAGTGGTTGTTCAAGTAAGACCAGCAGCCGATGCCATGTATCCATCTAGCTTTGAACCATGGTCAGAATATTTAACAGGTAAACAAGGTCTAGCACCAGAACCATTTTATGATCCGCTCGCTTTTATGATTGAAGAAACGCACAAACGTGGTATCGAATTTCATGCATGGCTTAATCCATATCGTGCTGTTTTTAATGTCAATAGATCATCGGTAGCAGAAAATCATATTACCAAACAGCGCCCCGAATGGTTTTTAATTTATGGAGATAAAAAATATTTTGATCCAGGGATACCAGCTGTTCGTTCATATACAGCAGCCCTTGTAAAAGATTTAGTGAACAGATATGCCATTGATGCAGTGCATATGGATGATTATTTTTATCCCTACCGTATTGCAGGAAAAGAATTTCCAGATCAAGCAAGCTTTACAAAATATGGAAATGGATTATCTAAAGATGAATGGAGAAGAAGTAACTGCGATAGTATTATTGCGCAACTTAAAAGAACAATTGTAGCAACCAATCCGCGTGTTAAATTTGGTATCAGTCCATTTGGTATATGGAGAAATAAAACACAAGATCCAAGAGGTAGTGAAACAAAAGGTGGACAAACCAATTATGATGATTTATATGCCGACATTTTATTGTGGCTACAAAAAGGTTGGATTGATTATGTAGTGCCGCAGCTTTATTGGGAAAGAGGACACAAGCTAGCCGACTATGATTTATTGTTAAATTGGTGGAATAAGTACACCTATGGCAAACACTTGTACATTGGTCATGGCATTTATAGAGCGGGCACCAATGAAGCATGGAAAAATTACAACCAAATTCCAGATCAAATAAATTTATTACGCTCCTTTACTACTACACAGGGTAGTGTGTTTTACAACAGCAGCACATTTGCAAAAAACCCGAATGGTTGGAATGATAGTTTGCAAAATAATTTTTACAAATATCCAGCTCTTGTACCTCCAATGCCATGGTTAGATGACATCGCACCGGATGCTCCTTCTATTCAAAAAACGGATTTCTACATGTGCTTTGTTATAAATTATAATGGCAAAGAAAAAATAAAATCATTTGGAATTTTTTCTGCTAGCGTAGGTACAAAAGCAACTGCTAAAAATGCACAACTCGTAAAGTTATTTGTTGCCAATAAATCAGCTATTGTTGACATCAGTACGATGACACAAAAAAAGAATGAAAAATTTTATGTGGCATCAGTTGATCTGAACAATAATGTAAGCAGTCTAGTAGAACTCAATTAAAGTTTGCCGTATTTTTTTTCTACTGCTTCAAAGCGGTAATCGAAAATATGGGTAAGCTGCGCTTTCACAAATAAAGCATGCGCAATATCACCTAAAAAAAATAGGGGTAGTTTGTAATGCACAATATCAGTCATTTCAACACCTCCTTCAATTTCTTTAAAATGGTGCTGGTGGTGCCACATGCTGTAAGGTCCAAAGCGCTGTTCATCCACAAAATATTTGTGGTCTTCTACATGGGTAATTTCGGTCATCCAGTAAAGTGGAATTCCAAGTACAGGTTTTACGGTGTATTCTATAATTTGACCCGGGTACATACGTTCGCCGTGGTGCTTGCTAATGATATTAAATCCGAGGTTATTGGGGGTAATGGCAGCCAAATTTGAAGGCTTACTAAAAAAATCCCAAGCCTCCTCCAGTGAAATAGGAATGTTTTGAACCGTTTTGATCGTATACACCTTAGACATAGCAGTAGTTTAGCTTACAACAAAAATGGAGTGTAAATGTTTGCCTAAATTTTAATTAAAAATATAGGTGCCCGGCCTATAAGTAGCCTTATAAATTTTACCTTTAACTATGGTCACTAAAACAGAACAACAAGCGGCTTTTAATAAAGTAATGAGTGGGCTAAACCCAGCTCAAAAAAAAGCAGTAGACAATATGGAAGGCCCTGTAATGGTTATTGCAGGACCTGGAACCGGAAAGACACAAATACTTGGCGCACGTATTGGGAAAATATTATTAGAAAGCGATACAAGGCCGGAAAATATTTTATGCCTCACCTATACAGATGCTGGTGTTGTTGCTATGCGTAAAAGGCTACTCGATTTTATTGGGCCGGACGCCTACAAAGTAAACCTGTATACTTTCCACGCTTTTTGTAATGATATTATACAAGAAAATTTATCGTTGTTTGAAAAAACAAGTTTAGATCCCATTTCTGATTTAGAAAAAATTGCACTTTTCAAATCTTTAATTGATCAGTTTCCAAAAAATCATCCGCTAAAAAGATATAGAGGTGACGTTTATTTTGAGATCAATAATTTACAAC
>JBIIZN010000061.1:0-10395 GCA_044346275.1 Sediminibacterium sp. | reverse complement strand
CCGGCTTTTCCATAAATATATGTTTGCCTTGCTTTACCGCTTCTTCAAAATGTATAGGTCTAAAACCTGGAGGGGTTGCAAGTATCACTACATCTGCAAGTGGTATAGCTTTTAAATAACCGTCAAAGCCAACAAATTTTCTTTCTTCAGGAACATCAAGTGTACCCTTTGTGCCAGCGCCTGCATTAGCTAGTTCGCCAGCTACGTTTTTATAACATTCATCTAGGCGGTCTTTAAAAGCATCTGCCATCGCAACAATTTTTACATTTTGCTTGCTCATTAATGCCTGAACGGCAGCACCTGTTCCGCGTCCACCGCAACCAATAACGGCTACTTTGATAACGTCATCAGAACCAGAAAAAAAGTTGGCGTTGGAAATTAAGGGCGCAGCTGCAATAGCACCTGCAAGCATGGAACCTTGTTTTACAAAGTCTCTGCGTTTGTCATGAAAAGATGAATTTGACATATGGCTGTTGTTTTTTATTTTATTAAATAAGATGAAAAAAATTGATCTACTTGTTCAGGTGTTGGCTGTTGTAATGGCCTCACGAGTCTGATACCAACATCTTTAGCCTCTGTGAGCCACCACTTACTTTTTGGGATTTGTGGATCACGCCTATTCCAAATAGGATCTGATTTAATGCGCTTACCATTTCTACAAATACTTGCATCAGACAAAAAAGATCCACCACGTAATACCTTTGGATAAACCCCTTGCGTAGGTTCAACCATTGGGTTGTTTGATTCGATGCTAGCATACCTGTTGGGTACATAATGATCTATGGTCCACTCCATTAAGTTACCAAGCATATCATAAAGTCCCCAAGCATTGGGTAATTTTTGAGCCACTTTCTGGTATTTGTTGTTACTATTTTTTTGAAACCATGCATATTTTGTAAGCAGATTAGGGTCAGTTCCAAAATAATATGGGGTAGTTGCTCCAGCCCTACTTGCATATTCCCATTCGGCCTCTGTAGGTAACCTATAAAAAATTCCGGTTTGTTTATAGAGCCATTTGCAAAACATGAGTGCCGCATACTGAGACATACTATTGGCAGGGTATCCGCCCTCTTTGCCCATGCCCCAGGTTAAATCTACATATTGAGGACTTGGCCTAGTAATCGCATCTACATCAGAATTTTGAGAGGTGTTTTCGTCTTTTAAAAAAATATCAAAAACATCGCGTGTTACTTCGGTGGCACTCATCCAAAATGCATCTAGTAATATTTCTTTTTGAGGCGTTTCGTCGATAGTAATTTTTGAAGCGGTAATTGTTGATCCCATTTTAAATTGTCCAGCCGGAATTGGCACCATTGCAAAACGCAAATTACCTACTGGTAATTTTTGCTCATACTTTTCAAAAGTAACAGTGCTTTGTTGCGCATATGCACCAATAGAAATGGAACAAAATAAAAATGTAATAAAATTCTTAACCACGATTCGTTTTTAGAATTAGTAAGTTATGAATTTTTTAGAATAGGTGCAATAATTATTGCGCTAAGTATCCATCAAATTTTCCAAAAATCACTTTGTGTATCCTTCCATTTTGTATTGTGGAAATGAGTACTTCAGATTTGTACTTTTTTGCCAATATTTTAACCTGTTCAAGTGTTAGTATACTACAAGCTGTGGCCAACCAATCGGCGGTAGTAGCTGTTGGTGCTACAACCGTTACATTGCGCTGAAAAGTAACGCCATATCCGGTTCTAGCATCAATGATATGCGCATACTTTTTACCCTCATGTAGCATATATTGAAATGCATCACCAGATGTTGCTACAGCCTTATTGGACAATATGAGCTTACGATTCCACAATGTTTCCAGCTGCCCCGGTATGTTTACGCCAACACGCCATCCTTTTTTTTGTGATGGCATACCAAAAGCAACCATATCACCCCCTGCATCTACAAGTGCGTTTGTGATTCCCAATGATTGTAAAAAAGCTAACACTTTATCAGCAGCATATCCTTTAGCAATACCACCCATATCAAGTTGCATATTGGGTTGTAAAAACGTAATTGTTTGGGCGCTACTATCTATTTGGATTTTGTTAAATCCAATACATTTACGCGCTTCGTTAATTGCTGTGGCTGTCGGAAATATTTGAGACTTACGGGCGTTTCGCCATAGAAGAGAAAGTGGACCAACGGTAATATCAAAACTACCATAAGAATCTTTGTATGCCTTTCTTGCAGTGCAAAGCAGTTCCATTAATATGGGCGAAACCTTTATGGGTTTGCCAACTGCCGCAAAATGAAGTTTATACAATTCCGCGCTGCTATCATAATCACTACAAACCATATTGATAGAATCGACAAGTTTGAAACTTTGAGAAGCTAGACTGTCTGCAATCTGTTTTGTATCTGCATAGATTGCCAAATTAAATGGGGAGCCCATTTTTTGCATACTATACGTATATCTATTTTCTTGCGCAACTGATATAAATACTTGCACAAACAATAACAAAAAGAAAAACAGCTTTTTCAAATAAAAGAAGTTTACGTTCAAAAGATTTGTAATTTAGAAAAACTTTAGTCGTGATCAGGAAAATTAAGCAGGTTTTATTGTATTTATTTGTTAGTTCATTTTTATATGTACTTATCACAAAATTTGTAGATCCTCCAATTACTATTACTCAAGTAACAAACGCCTTTGGACTTGGTTTAAAAAGAGATTATGTAAGTTGGGATGAACTCGGCTACCACAGTAAACTAGCGGCTATTGCTAGCGAAGACCAACTATTTGCTGAACATAGTGGTTTTGATTTTGATGCTATTGAAAAAAGCCTAAATCCTAAAAAGAAAAAAAGTAAAATACCACTTGGAGGAGGGGCTAGCACCATATCACAACAGGTTGCTAAAAATGTTTTTTTATGGCAAGGTGGTTCATATGATAAATATATTCGAAAAATTCCTGAGTTCTATTTCACTTTTTTGATAGAACTTATTTGGGGTAAAAAAAGAATTTTAGAAGTTTACTTAAATGTCATTGAAACCGGACCTGGCTGTTTTGGAATGGAAGCTGCTGCCAAATATTATTTTAATAAATCAGCAAAATCTTTAACGCCTGCTGAGGCAGCTATGATTGTGGCCGGCTTTCCAAATCCGAAAAATTTTACAGTAAGTCCTATGAGCCGCCGTGTAAGTTGGCGCTACCCACAAATTTTAAAACAAATGAGTAATATTGAAACCGATGAAGACATCTATGCTTTACTGCACAAAAAATAATTAATATTCGGCTTCATATCTAAGATAAAATCGATCAAAAACCCAATGTCCATTTACTTTCTTGAGAAAATAAGCATCCATACTTGTTGGGGCAAAATTTGCCATAAAACATCGGGTATAATGCCTAAAAAATAAAGGTTTTACAAATTTAAATCCTCCTATCAATTGTTTGTTTACAATTGAATCATTCAGCAAATGAATCTTAGCATCTGAAAACCAATTACTTTCAAGATTCATTTCACTTAAATCATCAGCCATTTTATTATTGAGCTCAATACAATCCTGTTTGTTTAAATTAAAGAATTTTGAAGGTGTAAATTCGTCGCTTATTTTTCTGGCAACTAATTCAGAATTATATTCTTGATAGCTGCTTAGCGAGGAAGGAAGCATTAAAGTGTTGGATTTTAAGTAAATAGGTATCTTTAATTCATTACGAGATATACTTTTAAAGATTTTTACAACTTCTTTTGTATAAGTATCTAATACTTGCGCTTTTAAATTATTTGCAGAAATAATAATTATAAAAAAGAAAAGAATTTTAAAAACTTTTTTCATAAAACATATTTTTAATTTCCTTTGCCTCCACAAGGTGCTTTAGTAGCAAAATTCGAATAGGTATATTTAGCTTGATCGGCAAGACCCTTCCATCCTCCTAAAGATAAGCCAGATTCTAGCACAACACGATTGAAAATAGATGGATCAATTTGATTGGCTCCAGTTCCTACAGAACTACTTAAGTTGTCTAAACAAAGCGCGATAGTTACATCATGATACGCTTTCATAGCTGGATACAAATCCTCTAATGAATTAGCCATCTTATCGATATATAAAGTTACCATTCTCGTATGTCCATTTTGTGAGGGATTATTGTATTTATAAAAGAAATAACTATGAAGTACTTCATGCATAATTGTTAAAGTTTTTCGTTCTTGCGAAAATTGACTTAATGCATTCGCATTTAATGTTACATTAAAATTTCCGTTACCTAAACTAGTTGCTTGACCATTTAACGTTTGTCCACTGGAATTTTTTAGATCATTATTTTCTTCAAAAGTTAAATTTACATAATCATTGACACCAAATATTGATTGCAAGATCCCTCCAATTGAATTATTGATTTTATTAGAATTTTGTAAATTACTTATCAATTTTTTTAAACAAGGGTCTTTAACTTTATTTGTAATAGTGGTATTTGTCTCACCAGATCCACCACCACCACCACCTCGGTTACCAGAACAATCAGTTTTAATTCTTGTTGAATCAATTGTAATTCCAATTGTTTCCAAGCAGTCGTTATAACAAGTAGTTCCAATAAACTGCCAATCGGAAGTCCCATCGTCATACCAAGTAACTAGATACCAGTCTAAACAACTTTCTTCTTTTATATTGCTTGATGTAACAGAATTAGAAATTACTTGTGTGTCAATATTTTTTGATTTACTATTTGATCGTTTTGTGATTGTTTTTTCAAATTTTTTTATCCCATTTTTAAATCCAAATTCCCATAAAAAACTATTTGTTAAGTTGTATGCCCTTATAGATCCTGTGAAATCATAGTTGACATATCTATAAAAATTTCCCAAAATATCAATAGGTCGATTCTTAAAAAAATTTGCTGTTGTATTGGCTTCAGTAAAATCTAATTGAATTTCAGCAATATGACTATAATATACTTGTCGCGTATTTAGATTAAATAAAAATACAAGACCAGTATTATTTAAATGGTACTTTAACGGTAAATAAATAAGTTTTACACTGCTCGTAATATATAACTCTGAAACGTTAACCCAATCGGAGTTTTTAATTAAAGAATCGATGAAAGATGCGGATGTTGGATTTTCTATTTTTTGAATATGTAAATATTGTATTAAAAAAGGATTAAAACTATTCCCAAAATTATCTTTTGCGTTTTGTGTACACGAACTATTTAGAGACAGGGTAATGATAATTATAAAAAATAAATAGTTTATCTTTTTCATAGTAAACTTGTTTAAGTAAATTGGATACTTAAACAAGTTTACTATGAAAAAGAGAGGAAAAGATTGTATGCGTAGAAATACTAAGTAATCTCTACGATAGCAGCCTTCTGTAAAGTTTTATTTAAATAATTTATTTCCCTGCTTTGAAAAAACGATAAGAAAAAATAATGGGGGCGAAAACCATGGGTATGATGATTACAAAAAAACTAATAAATGCCCACAAGTCTGGTAGTACAAAACCAAGTATCATTTGAAGCACACCGCCATACAACCAAAATTTTCCAGCATATTTATGTGTCGCATTCCAATTTTCCTCACTACTTAATGTCCAAGGAAGTTTAAACCCTGCAAAATAGTTTTGCGTAAGCTTTTGGAAAAAAGATCCCATCACGGCAAAAAACAGGCCAAGGAATGGAAGTATCAGTTTATCAATAGGTAGGTCGGGTTGTTTGGTTTTAGCTAATATCACCATGTTTATCCCAGACAAAAATGCCACAGTGATGAGTCCAAATACCTTAAAATAAGCATCATTGTTGTTTTCATACCTTTTGGGATCAATTTTTTTGATATTAATCATTATTAAATAAGTAAACAAACTAACGATTCCAATAAAAACAGGTCCAAAAAAAGCCATGCTTTTAGATCCAAACCCATCGGCCTCTCCTTTTAAATTAAAATGGGTTGGTATGGTTGCCGGTAAACTAGTATAAAAAGTAGATAAGTATACAAAAGGAGCTGCCACTAAAAGAGCAACCAAGATGTAATGAGAATAATTCTTATTCATAGTTAGCTGGTTAATATATTTGTAATCAACAATTACAAATGATTGTAAAATTAAGAAAAATGAAGATTAAATTAGTAATAATAGGCCTATTAGGTGTTGTAGTTTGCGGACTCTTTTCTTTTACTTCAAAAACAACGCCAACAAATACAACGGGAGAAGCCCTTGCGAAACAATATTGTGGTAGTTGTCATTTATACACAGCACCCGATTTACTAGATAAAAAAACTTGGAAAGAAAGTATACTGCCTAATATGGGTTGGCGTTTAGGAATTAGGGGCGTTAATGATAGCCCTTATGCAGCAATGGATCCAGATGAAGCAGCTATTATTGAAAAATTAAGGGTCTATCCAAATTCACCCATCATTTCAAAATCTGACTGGCAAAAAATTGTAGACTTTTATGTTACTAAAGCACCAGCAGCCGTAATTCCAGCAAAAACAACTACTGTAGTAAAAACATCTACCAGACAATTTTTTAGTGAGCCTGTATTTATTGACAACAAGCAAGCGCCTAAAACAAGCATGATAAAATTTGATGATGCTAATGGCACACTATATGTAAGTGATGCCATCAATGAGTTGTATGCTTTAGATAAAAATTTAAAGCTCACAGAGACCTGGAATACTCCATCGGCAGTAGTAGATTTATTATTCGAAAAAAACAAAGAACCAAGAGCCTTGTGCATTGGTAGTATTGCGCCTTCAGAAAAAAAAGAAGGCTTGTTGCTATCACTTGATTCTACAGAACAGAAAGCATCTTTTGGTGGATTGGCAAGGCCTGTACATATTGAAAAAGCAGATTTAAATCAAGATGGAAAGGAAGATATTGTTATTTGCCAATTTGGAAATCATACAGGTAAAATAAGTTGGTTGGATGGGGGTGATATTCGAAAAGAAAATATTTTAATATACCGACCGGGTGCTAGAAAAGCTGAAATAGTTGATTTAAACAAAGATGGAAAATTAGACATCGTTGTTATGATGGCACAATCTTATGAAGGAATTTATTATTTAGAAAATAAAGGTGATGGTAGTTTTAAAGAAACGCCGCTGGTTAAATTCCCGCCTGTATATGGTGTAAGCTATTTTGAAATGATTGACATCAATAAGGATGGCTTTTTAGATATTGTTATGAGTAATGGTGACAACTGGGATTTATCTAGGGTTAAAAAAAGATTTCATGGCGTTCGCATTTTACTCAATGACAAACTTAATCACTTTAAAGAAAGCTTTTTCTTTCCCATGTATGGAGCAAGTAAAGTAGTAGCCAGAGACTTTGATGGTGATGGGGATATAGATATGGCTGCTATTTCATTTTATGACGACCTTTCTAAACCGGAACAAGGATTTATTTATTTTGAAAATAGTGGAAATATGCAGTTTGCGCCTACTTCTACACCAGAAGCTGCCAACGGAAAGTGGCTTACCATGGAAGTAGCCGATATAGACAAGGACGGTGATACGGATATTGTACTTGGCTCATTTATTTATACCTTTAGTGAAATGACACAGCTTCTTATGAAAGGAATTGAACATTTCCCGCAGCTATTGGTGATGCGCAACAATAAAATAAACTAAGATGTTACGCTTTTTGTTGATATTTCTTTTTCCACTTTTTCAAGTAGCCCCAACTTGGGAGTCAAATTTTGATGTAGCAAAACAACGTTCAAAAAAAGAAAGCAAAATTATACTCATTCATTTTGTAAATAAGAGTAGAGACGCTAAAAATGTTAAGCTAGAAAAAGCATTATTTGAAACCAGCGAGTTTATAGATTATGCAAACAAGCAAGTTGTGCTTTTAAAAATAGATCTAGGGATAGGGCAGACGGGTGATAGCGAAAAACAGTATTACCATAATTCAATACTGCTTGAACGGTTTAACAATGCAGCTATTGCACCGTTGACCGTAATTACAGATGCCGAAGGAAAAATTTTGAAGCGTTGGAATCATGAACAACCAATAGTTGCTGCCGACTTCGTTAGATCCATTCAAGAATCGATTGAAGCGTATAAACAATAACTAGGATGAAAAAAATCATACAATATATTAGGATTGCAATTGTTTCAATTATAGTGGTCGTTATTGTTGGAGCTTTGGCGCTTGCAGAATCAGATAAAAAACTAGAAACATTACTACCTATATATACCAACACAGCATCAAAATTTATGCCTGTTTTAGGTATGAATGTACATTACCGAATAGAAGGTAATGCTTCAGATTCTGTTCCACTGGTGCTCATACACGGTACATCGGCATCCCTTCATACCTGGGATAGTTTAACGCTGCTTTTAAAAGACAAGAAAAAAATTATTCGCTTTGACTTACCAGCTTTTGGACTTACCGGGCCCAATCAAGAAAACACATACAACGCAGATGTCTATAATATTTTTGTTGATTCGGTACTAGAAAAATTAAACGTCAAATCTTGTATTGTAGCTGGAAACTCACTTGGAGGAAGCATTGCATGGCATTACGCATTATATAATAAAACAAGGGTACAACAGTTAATATTACTTGATGCAAGTGGGTACCCGAAAAAAAATGAAAAAGGTTCGCTTGGCTTTAAAATTGCAAGTATCCCTATTGTCAATAATTTACTCTTATGGGTAACTCCTAAATTTTTAATTAAGAAAAGTTTAGAAGGGGTATTTGTAGATAAAAATAAAATCAATGAAGAATCTATTAATCGTTACCACGATTTATTATTAAGAGAGGGTAACAGAAAAGCAGCACTTTCCATTTTTAAGGGCGGCTTTAAACCAAACCCTGACCCTATAAAAACAATTCAAATTCCTACTCTTATTATTTGGGGCGATCAGGATCAGCTCATCAACGTTTCAAATGCTTACTTATTTAATAAAGACATTAAAGGAAGTAAACTGGTTGTATTACAAAATGTGGGACATGCGCCCATGGAAGAAACACCTACAAAAGTAGCGGCATCCATCCGTGCATTTTTAAATATACCTTAATCGAGTGCTATGCCCGGATTCTCGAGGGCATTTGAACTATCTGGTACATCATTTAAAACCTCTACATCCCTTAATTGACGCTGAATAGCACGGGTTCGAACACCTACTACTTCATCGAGCTGTTTAAGCCCATTTTGAATATTGCCTTGCGCTTTTTCAATAAGGCCGCCAAATTTTTCAAACTCTGTTTTTACATTGCCCAGCACTTTCCAAACCTCACCGCTTCGCTTTTGAATTGCAAGTGTTTTAAAGCCCATTTGCAAACTGTTTAAAATTGCCGCTAGCGTACTTGGCCCTGTCACCACTATTTTATAATTGCGCTGTAAATCTTCGAGTAAGCTAGCTTTTCTTACCACTTCTGCATAAATACCCTCGAATGGTAAAAATAGAATTCCAAAATCGGTGGTATTAGGTGGATCTATGTATTTATCAGAAATATCTTTGGCCATTTTTTTTATGGTTTGCTCTAAATTTTTTTGCGCTACTTCTATCTGTGCAATATCAGAAGTATCATAAGCAGTTTGTAACTGCTCATATACATCTTTAGGAAATTTAGCATCAATTGGAAGCCAGACCTGTTTATTGTTATCATCTCGCCCAGGTAGTTTAATAGCAAATTCTACAATGTCTGCGCTGTTTTGCTTGGTTTTTACATTGGCTGCATACTGTTCGGGTGCTAGTATTTGTTCAAGTAGCATAGCGAGCTGTACTTCGCCAATGCCGCCACGCATTTTTACATTACTAAGTACCTTTTTTAATCCGCCTACATCATTTGCAAGTGTTTTCATTTCTCCAAGGCCAAGCTGCACGGCTTCTAATTGCTTACCAACCGCCTCAAAAGACTGACCCAGCCTTTCGTTTAGCGTTTTTTGAAGTTTTTCATCCACCGTTTCCCGCATTTGCTCTAGCTTTTTTTCGGTTTGTTGTACCAGTTTAGATTGACCCTCTGTTAGGTCGGTAAATTTATTTTTAAGCTCTTGTGTTAAATCAATTAAGCCAGTTCTTAAATCATCTCTATTCTGCTTATGATTGGCGTCCGTTTTTTGAATAAGACCGTCAAGTCCAGATTGCAAAGTACCATTGATCTCTGTTCGATTAATGCTAAAATCTGTTTTTATAGAATGCTCTAGTTGTGCAATTTTAGATTGGAGTATGGCCATTTCATTTTGTAACCCTTGGCCATTATTAGATTTTGATAATAAGAGAATCACTAGTAAAAGTGACACGCAACTCACCGCTAGCAAAGCGTATAAAACAATTTCATTCATAGCTACATTTTTAGAATTCAAATATACGCGCAGGGTCCTCCGCCTATTGGAGCAGTGAGATATTTAACAAAAAAATGTAAGAGATAGATTTGAAATAGTTGGTGTAAATTGAGGTTATGTCTGCTACATCTTCTTACCAAATATATCCTATATCAGATCAGGCT
>JBIIZN010000060.1:0-10443 GCA_044346275.1 Sediminibacterium sp. | reverse complement strand
AAAAATACAATCGGGAATGGATTTTTCGTGGACTATCCTTTACTTTTTCGCCAGAAAAAAAATATGCCATTACAGGACCCAACGGATCTGGCAAAAGTACACTCCTACAAACAATTGCTGGTAGCACCGCACTATCAGAAGGCACTGTCAATTGGCTATCCAACAATACAGTGATCGCTCCAGAAAATCACTATCAACACCTGGGTATTTGCACGCCTTCATTATCGCTAATAGAAGAAATGACTGCCATCGAATTTCTAGCTTTTCATGAAAGCTTTAAATGCTTGATGCCCGGTATAACATCCAGCCATATTTTAGAAATCATAGAACTAACATCTGCAGCCAATAAGCAAATCAGGTATTTTTCAAGTGGTATGAAACAGCGTATAAAATTAGCACAAGCTATTTTTTCAGATGTGCCTGTTTTATTTTTAGACGAGCCTTGTACCAACTTAGATGAAACGGGATATGCACTGTACCATTCACTCATTCAAAACTATGCATCCCAAAAACTAGTTATAGTAAGCAGTAATGACAAAGCAGAATATCATTTTTGCGAAGAAGTGATTGATATTAAAAAGTACAAATAAACATGAATCCCAATATAGAAGCGCTCTACCAAATTTCAGGTAAAAGTGAGAGAACCATTCTTGGACTCATGAGCGGCACTTCTTTGGATGGACTAGATATTGCCGTTTGTACATTTTTGGGGAGCGGTACGCATACCAGACTTAATGTTACTCATTATACAACAGTCCCCTACACTGAAGATTTTAAAACTACCATTCGAAAAATTTTTTCCATTAGAGCCGTAGATTTAGAAGCCGTCACCCTATTACATGCGCATATAGCAAGGGTTCAAGCTACTATGGTATTATCCGCACTTGAAAGCTGGAAACTCAGCGCCTCAAGTATCGATGTAATAGCAAGCCATGGACAAACCATTTACCATGCACCAAAATTTTTGCACCCTACAAGCGGTTACGGTAATGCTACACTGCAAATTGGAGATGGCGATATATTAAGTACTGCAACGGGCATTATTACCATTAGTGATTTTAGACAAAAACATATTGCAGCTGGTGGTGAAGGCGCACCGCTGGCTTTATTTGGTGATACTATTTTGTTTTCAAGTGAAACTGAAAATAGAATCTTATTAAACATGGGAGGGATTGCAAATTTTACTTATTTGCCTGCTGGACAAACCACAGATATTATTAGCACAGATGTAGGGCCAGCTAACACACTTATTGATAGTTATGTGAAAGCAAACTATCCTGGCCTTAGTTACGATGCAAACGGGGAAATAGCAAGTACGGGCTCCATCAATGAGGCCTTTGTAAACGCTGTATTATCGCATCCATTTTTTAATGCTGCGTTTCCTAAAACAATTGGACCCGAATTATTTAACCTAGATTTTATTGCGAATACATTAAAAACTGCGGGCATAGTTTCAATGGCGCATCAAGACATGATTGCATCACTCAGTTATATTACCGCACGCGTAATTGCTGATGGTATCCATAAAGTAGTAGGAGACATCGCTAAAAATATGGTGATGTATGCAAGTGGTGGTGGTATTCATAACGCCTATATCATGAAGCAGTTACAAACCATGTGTCCGAATACATCCTTTAAAAACCTAGAAACACTCGGCGTACATCCTGACGCCAAAGAAGCCGTATTATTTGCTGTTTTAGCCAACGAAGCGCTTGCAGGATCACCTATACTTAGCATGGGAAAAATTAGCTTCCCACAGTAAAATTATCTGCGTTACGGTAGGCATTAATAAGTGCAATTTCACCTTCTTTTCCGCCGCCAGCCTTGCCATGTTCCATGCCATAAATCCCTCTGAAACCTTTATTATGTATATGTTTGAAGATATTCTGGTAATTCATTTCGCCGGTACCAGGCTCGTTACGTCCCGGATTATCGCCTATTTGAAAATACGCGGTTTCATCCCAACATAAATTAATGTTTGCGATAATATTACCTTCATTTCTTTGCATGTGGTACATGTCAAATAAAATTTTACAAGAAGGACTATTCACCGCCTTACAAATAGAATAGGTTTGATCGGTATGTCTTAAAAATAAATCAGGTGTGTCACTAAGTGGCTCTAGCACCATTATTAAATTGTGCTTTTCTAAAATTTCTGCTCCATAACTGAGTGATTCAATCACCCTTGCCGTTTGAATACCCATGGGTAGTTTGCGATCAAAATTACCAGGCACTACAGTCATCCATTTAGCATTACAACGCTTGGCTACTTCAACAGCATCGTTACAGTATTTAATAAATTTTTCACGCCACTGCTTGTCGCCACTTGTTAAGGAGGTTTGAAGCGGCCAGTTATCGTAAGCAATCACAAAAACACCCATACGCATATTTAAACGTGCAAGTGTATCACCTATTTTTTGTTGCATGGCAGGCGTGCGGGACATCATGCCATTGTCTTCGATGGATCTAAATCCAATACTATGCGCAAATTTTATTTGCTCAATAAAATCAGGACCCGCATGCGCACTAAACATACCATCATGAAAAGCATAATCGGCTGTAAATGGTTTTGATTCCAATACCTGAGGGGTAGCCTCTGCAGCCTTACCTACAAAAGGCAAGGAACCAGCAGCAATTGCAGCACCAGATAAAATATTTTTCTTTAAAAAATTTCTTCTTTCCATGATGATCAATTAAAAAGATTAACGCCTGCTGGCAATTAGTAAATTAAGGTCCGTGTATTTTAAATCAAACTTTTGACTGATATAAAAATCAGTTAAAGCACCTTTAAATAAATAGATACCCTCTCTCACATTTACATCATGCCAAAGCATTTCATCAAGTCCGCCCTCGTCGCTGATGGTGAGCATAAGTGGCATGAGTACATTGCTAATTGCCTGACTCGCCGTTCTTGCAAAACCAGATGGAATATTAGGTACCCCATAATGTATCACACCATGCTTTACAAAAGTTGGTTTTTCATGACTAGTAAGTTCACTGGTTTCAAAACAACCACCTCTATCAATGGCTACATCAATAATAATACTACCTGGCCTCATGGCTGCTACCATTTCTTCGGTAACCACAACCGGCGCTCTACCGTATTCATTGCTGAGTGCACCCACTGCAACTTCACATGTTTTTAATTGCTTGGCTAAAATTTTAGGCTCTAACACAGAAGTCCAAACGCGTTGACCTAAATTATTTTGTAGTTGCTTAAGCTTATAAATATCATTGTCAAATACTTTTACAGACGCGCCTAAAGCAAGTGCATTGCGGGTAGCACTTTCCCCCACAATACCAGCACCCACAATAACTACTTTAGTAGGTGGAATGCCACTAATGCCTCCTAGCAACACCCCTTTACCTTTGTTAAAACTACTTAGGTATTGTGCGGCAATAAGCATAACGGCACTTCCCGCTATTTCACTCATACTGCGCACAATTGGATAGGTGCCACTAGCGTCTTTAAAATTTTCAAAACTCAAAGCCGTTATTTTTTTCTCCATCATTTTTTGAATATCCGCTTGTTGGAGTGCAGAATAATGGATGGGAGAAATAATAATTTGATTGAGTTGTAATAAGGGTAAATCTTCAGAAACAATGGGCGCACTCTTTACAAGAATCGGGCACTTATAAATTTCATGTCTGTCAAATACAATTCTGGCACCGGCTTCGCTATAATCTGCATCGGAGTAATGACTTCCCTCCCCGGCTAAATGTTCAATAGAAACTTCGTTGCCATTAGAAACCAAAACACCAACAGCTTCTGGCGAAAGGGCAATTCGGTTTTCTTGAAACGCCGTTTCTTTTGGAATACCAATATGTAGTTTAGCGCCTTGTGGTTTGATGTCTAATGTTTCTTCGAGCGTTTCGTATAAAAAAGAAGTAAAAATAGTGGGTTTACTAGTAGCCATAATGATTTGTATTTGCTAGTATCTAGCTGGGTTACTTATAAAGTTAAGATTTTACACGAGAATAAATATGTCTCGTTTTTTCATCTATGCGTGATAATCTAATTTCAAATACGGGGCCTACCAAAAGGTCCGGAACATTTTCGGGCCACTCAATCAAACAAGTATCGCCACTGTGCAAATGCTCATCTATACCGGCCCTAACAGCCTCCTCAAGAGATCCAAGGCGGTACCAATCCATATGAAATAGGGAGCCTCCCTCATACTGATACTCATTTACTAGGGCAAAAGTTGGACTACTCACAGCGTCCTGTACGCCAAGCATTGTACAAAGCGCATGGATAAACGTGGTTTTCCCTGTACCCATCGGTGCATAAAAAGCCCAAATTGGGAAGTTCTTTCCTTCGGCCCAAGCGGCTGTAACCACTTCCTGTATTTGGGCTAAGGTGAAATTTTGCTCCATCAAACAAATATACAAACAAAGGCCTCCGAATGAAGTAACTTTGTATCAAATTAAGTCTTATGGAAAAAGTGAATTGGAAGGTAAAAGGCATGAGCTGTACCAACTGCGCACTTAGTGTAGACAAGGTAGTTACAGGACTTGGTATGGAAGAAGTAAAGGTTAATTTCATGGGTGGTGAATTAAGTTTTAATGCACCAGCAAATACCAACAAACAAAAAATACAAAAAGAAATTGAAGCACTTGGATATGAGGTAGAGGGAGACGGTATTGAAAGTGAAAAAAAATCGAAACCATTATTTAGTTCGCCACTTCAGCGCTTTTGGTTTTGTTTTGTTTTTACAGCGCCACTGATGCTTCACATGATTCCTGGCGTACACATCCATGTACTCATGAATCCATATGTTCAACTAGGTTTAACCATCCCCGTATTTATAGTTGGCATGGGTTACTTTGGTAAGAGCGCTATAAAAAGTCTTTCCAAAGGGGTGCCCAATATGAATGTACTTGTAGCACTTGGCGCACTTGCTGCATTTGGCTACAGTTTGTATGGAACCCTTATTGGAGAAGCCGAAAACTATTTGTTTTACGAAACCACAGCTACTATTTTAACCCTTGTTTTTTTTGGCAACTTGCTTGAAGACAGGTCGGTGCAAACAACACAAGCCGCTTTAAAAAAGTTAGCCGTTTCTCAAAAGACAATGGCCAACCTTATTGCCTTTGATGAAAACCACCAAGAACTTGTTTTCCCAGTAGAAAATACCAGTTTAAAAGTAGGCGATATTGTACTCATCAAAAATGGGGAAACCGTACCCATGGATTGTAAAATATTGTGGGGTGAAGCCAGCATTAACGAGGCTATTATTTCTGGAGAAAGTGTGCCTGTTATTAAAAAAATGAATGACCTGCTTATTGGCGGCAGTATGGTAGAATCTGGCACTATCAAGGCATATATTACAGCCGTTGGAGAAAGCACGGTGCTTGCTAATATTTTACAACTTGTAAAACAAGCACAAACAGAAAAACCTCCTGTTCAACAACTTGCCGATAAAATATCTGCCATTTTTGTACCCGCCGTTATTGGCATTGCTCTACTTACTATTATAGGAACCTATTTTATAGCGTCGCTTCCATTTAGCACTTCTTTATTAAGAGGCATAGCCGTACTCGTTATTTCATGTCCATGCGCTATGGGCCTTGCAACGCCTGCTGCCATTGCCGTTGGGCTTGGTAGGGCCGCACGTAATGGTGTGTTGTTTAAAAATGCAAGAAGTTTAGAAATATTTAAAAGTATCAAGCAAGTGGTGTTTGATAAAACAGGAACACTTACAACTGGAAAATTTACGGTTACTAGTTTTACCATAGCACCTAATGCCAATATTGATGAAGCCACTTTTAAACAGATTGCTTTTTCACTAGAAAAATATGCCAACCACCCCATTGCAAACGCCATTGCAGCAGCATGGAAAATAAAAGAAGATATTAGGTGGCAAAAAATAGAAGAGCAAAAAGGACTGGGCATGTTTGCCACGGATAAAGAAGGCAATACCTATATAGCCGGATCCTTTAAAGTTGCCACTCAATATACTACAGACCATAGCCACAATGTATATGTTATTAAAAACAATATTTTACTAGGATATATTGATGTTGCTGATGAGATAAGACCAGAAACTAAAGAAGTAATTACAACCTTAAAGCGGATGGGACTTACGCCTATTTTATTAAGTGGCGATAAAAAAGAAAAATGTGCACTCGTGGCAAGTGAACTTGGTATCACTGAGTTTTATTACGAGCAAACCCCCGCTAATAAACTCGATAAAATTGGTGCCTTAAGCATCGCATTGCCAACTGTTATGGTGGGTGATGGTATTAATGATGCACCAGCGCTCGCTAAAGCAACTGTAGGCGTTTCACTCAGTGAGGCCTCGCAAATAGCCATGCAAAGTGCACAAGTGGTACTTATGAACCATGGCATTAAAAATTTACCACTCGCTTTAGGTCTTGGTAAACACACCTACATCACCATCAAAGAAAATCTATTTTGGGCATTCGCTTATAATATTGTTGCCATTCCGGTAGCAGCATTTGGGTTTTTAAATCCAACCTTTGGTGCACTCGTAATGGGTCTTAGTGATGTTGCGCTTGCCATCAATTCTATCCGACTTAATTTTAAAAGGGTAACACGTTAAGCGCCGCATGTCTACACCATTACAAATACTCGAAAAATATTGGGGGCATGATCAGTTTAGGCCTTTGCAAGCTACTATTATTGATGCGGTAGTTGCACAAAAAGATGTATTAGCATTACTTCCAACCGGGGGTGGCAAATCTATTTGTTTTCAGGTCCCAGCACTTTTACAAGATGGCATGTGCCTTGTTATTAGCCCCTTAATAGCACTGATGCAAGACCAGGTAAACAACCTACAAGAAAAAGGCATTGAGGCTGCTGTAATCCATAGTGGGATGCCCTATACCGCAGTTAAAGAAACACTTCAAGCATGTACAAGTGGTGCGTATAAATTCTTATATCTATCCCCGGAACGTATTGAGTCTAATTTATTTAAAGAGTATTTACCAGCACTAGATATTTCACTCATTGCAGTAGATGAAGCCCATTGTATTGCTCAGTGGGGTTACGATTTTAGGCCCCCTTATTTACGCATTGCAGCTTTAAGAACAGAACTACCTGGTGTTCCCGTTATCGCATTAACTGCATCCGCTACAAAAGATGTTGAAACTGCCATTATAGAAAAATTAGCTTTTAAGGATCCACTAATTTTTAGGCAACCCTATAAGCGTCCTGCACTTTCTTATAGTTATTTTGAAGTAGAAAGTAAAATTAACAAGACCCTCGACATCATTAATAATGTAAAAGGTTCGGGTATCGTTTATTGTAATACCCGAAAACAAACTAAAGACATTGCCGAACTTTTACAACTTCAAAAAATAAGTTCCGACTTTTACCATGCAGGACTCAGTGCAGAAGACCGGCAGGAAAAACAAAAAAAATGGATGAAGGGAGATACCCGCATTATGGTATGCACTTCGGCATTTGGTATGGGTATTGATAAGGATGATGTTAGAACGGTTATTCATTACGAAATGCCTGACTGTCTCGAAAATTATTACCAAGAAGCAGGTAGAGCAGGCAGAGATGGCAAAAAAGCTTACGCCGTTTTATTAGCCACAAAAGCAGATATTATAAAAGCCCATACCCTGCATGATACAAGGTTTCCAGCTATTGCTATCATTAAAAGTATTTACCAATCTCTTGCCAATTATTTACAACTACCCGTAGGAATTGGCGAAGGCGGCTATTTTAATTTTAACCTACTCGAGTTTTGTACCAATTTCAAATTGGATTTGACATTGGTAACTCAAACACTCAAAGTATTAGAGCAGGAGGGACATATTCAATTTTCAGAAAATATATTTTTACCTTCACAAGTTTGCTTTGCCTGCTCTAAAGAGAGTTTAGAAAATTTTGAGCAGGCATACCCAGCTTTTGAGCCGCTCATTAAAGCACTATTAAGAAGTTATCAAGGCATTTTTGATAACCGCATTTCAGTATTTGAAAAAAGAATGGCTGGTATTTGCAAACAAAGAATCGAAGAAATACAAAAGCAACTGCAACAATTAGCCGCGATGGGTATTATCGAATATTTGCCTCAAAAAGAAACACCACAAATTCATTTTTTATTTAACCGTGCACCTGCTGCTTTTTTACATATTGATAAGGACCAGTACCTCAAAAGAAAAGAAGCATTTACCACCCGAATAAATACCCTTATTCGTTTTGCAACAAACCCAAGCTGCTGCCGTAGTGTTTTTATTGGCAACTATTTTGGAGACATAGACAAAGACAATTGTGGCATTTGCGATTACTGCTTATCCGTTAAAAAAAATAAAATAGATGCAAATACATTTACAAGCATAGAAAAGCAACTATTTGTATTATTATCTAAAATGCCCACTCCAATTGGCAGTATATTTGTTGCATTGGCGAAAGAAGACAAGGAGACTGTTTGGGAGGTTATCCACTTTTTGGAATCTGAAAACAGATTGATTATGAACGAAGACGGAACAATACAACTCGTTTAGACCTGTTTTAACAAAAAATTGGAAGTTCGACAGTACCAATACTTATTAATTTATCTTTATTTCACATAAAATAGTATCCCATGGAAGAAGCAAAAAAATACAAGATTTTACTTTGTGAAGATGACACCAACCTAGGTATGGTTTTAAAAAACTACCTAGAATTAACAGACTATGATGTTACACTTGAGCGCGACGGCCGTTTGGGATTAGCTGCTTTTCAGCGTGAAAAATTTGACATTTGTTTGTTGGATGTTATGATGCCCAATATGGACGGTTTTACATTAGCAGAAGCGATTAGAGACGTGGATCCTGATATGCCACTATTCTTTTTAAGTGCTAAAACGATGAAAGAAGATATTATCCAGGGTTATAAATTAGGCGCTGATGATTATATTACCAAGCCTTTTGATAGCGAAGTGTTGCTTTTAAAAATTAAAGCGATTTTAAAGCGTAGCGAAGAAGAAAATAAAATCAACGATAATATTGAATTTGATTTAGGTAGCTACCATTTTAATCCAAGACTTCGTGAATTAAAAGTTGGCGGAACTGTTCATGTATTATCGCCTAAAGAAAATGAGCTTCTTAAAATGTTAGCTGAACATAAAAACGATTTACTTCAAAGAGATAAAGCATTAAAAAAGATTTGGGGTAGCGATACTTATTTCAACGGAAGAAGTATGGATGTCTATATTGCTAAATTACGTAAGTACCTCAAAGAAGATACACAAATTGAAATCGTTAACATTCACGGTAACGGATTTAGACTTGTAGCGCCTTAGTAATTACTCAGAAAATAAATTAGGCTTACTAGACAAGCCTACTAAACGGCCAAGGTGTGTATACGCTTTGGCCGTTACTTCTCTACCCCTAGGCGTACGTTGCAAAAATCCTTCCTGGATTAAAAAAGGCTCATATACTTCTTCAAGTGTGCCCGCTTCTTCACCAACCGCAGTAGCAATAGTGGTTAAGCCCACAGGACCACCTTTAAATTTATCAATAATTGTGAGCAAAATACGGTTATCCATTTCATCGAGGCCGTGTGCATCTACATTAAGTGCTTTTAGCCCATGTTGTGTGATACCTAAATCAATTTTGCCATCATTTAATACTTGTGCAAAATCACGAACCCTACGAAGTAATCCATTGGCAATACGAGGGGTTCCTCTACTTCTGCGCGCAATTTCAAAAGCAGCGTCGGTATTAATTTTTGTATTTAAAATGGTTGCACTTCTTTCAATAATTTTTTGAAGGGTGTCGGCCTGGTAATATTCGAGCCTTGATTTAATGCCAAAACGAGAAAGAAGTGGCGCCGTTAAAAGTCCAGATCTGGTAGTAGCACCTACCAGTGTAAATGGATTTAAATTAATTTGTACACTGCGTGCGTTAGGACCAGAATCAATCATGATATCAATTCTAAAGTCTTCCATAGCGGCATACAAGTATTCTTCTACTACAGTGCTTAAGCGGTGAATTTCATCAATAAATAAAACGTCGTTGGGGCCTAAATTGGTGAGTAGGCCTGCTAAATCGCCGGGCTTTTCTATTACCGGACCCGATGTTTCTTTAATATTGACACCCAGTTCATTGGCCACAATACGGCTCAGGGTTGTTTTACCAAGTCCGGGAGGGCCATGAAATAAAACGTGGTCTAATGCCTCGCCTCTTAGCTTTGCCGCCTTGATAAAAATAACTAGGTTTTCAATGAGTTGAGGCTGGCCCGAAAAATCATTGATTTCGGATGGACGTATAGCGTTTTCAAACTCCTTGTCTGCAGAAGTTAAATTAGAAGCGTCGGTATTTAAATTAGCGTTAGACATGTTTCAAATCTAGTTAAAAAAGAGCAGTTCTACACTACCACATTAATCATACGCCCTTTTACAAAAATGAATTTTTTAACGGGCTTTCCTTCCATCCACTTTTGAATAAGCGTGTCTGCCAATACAATCGCGGTCACTTCTTCTTCAG
>JBIIZN010000142.1:0-3105 GCA_044346275.1 Sediminibacterium sp. | reverse complement strand
TACGGTTCACCATTTCTTCTAATTTCTCTGGCGTAAAATCTTTACCCCAACTTAAAATACGTTCTACCTTAATTTTATTTAAGTAGGCTTCCATTCCTTTTACAAGTCCGTAAAAAGCTACTTCAGCAGTATTGGGTATGTAAGAGAAAATAGTATTTTTTAAATCGTGATCGATTCTTTCTAACACAGTTTCACTCAATGATCTACCGAGTGCGATACGCTCACGATATATTTTTTCGTCACTACCTCTAGAAAAATAAATACGCTCAAAACTACAAGCTCTTCTTTCTTTAGGTGCTAAAATTTGTTCTATTCTATAATTTCCATTAGGGTCTACCAGTAGTGCCGTACCTGGCATTAATTCTTGCACTTCATTTTCACCCACATTAAATGTGGTTCTAATGGCAGCACGTTCAGATGCTGCAACAATCACATCGTCAGAAATATAATAATATGCGGGTCTAATACCATGCGCGTCACGCATAATAAAACTACTTCCATTACCAAGAAGCCCACCAATCGTGTAACCACCATCAAACATAGGTGTAGCCTGCTTTAGCACGCTCTCGATATTTGCAGCATTGGGGTTTTTATCATCTTCTTTTACTAAAAAATGATGCACCACTTCCATCATCGCTGCTAAATCACTTTGCTTTTGAAATGCACCTGGCTCGAAATTGATTTGTGTAAATAAATCATCGGTGTTTACCAGATTAAAATTACCGGCAAGTGCTAAATTTTTTCCTGGAGAAATATTTCTCTTTATAAATGGATGACAAAATTCTACATTGTTTTTACCTTGGGTACCATACCTCAAATGGCCTAATAGAAGTTCACCTAAAAAAGGCAGATGCCCTTTCATTAAACCCGGATGATTTTTAATATCGGGTTGGTGCTTTTCTAATTCCTGAATTTCTTGACCAATAGTATAAAATAAATCGGCAATTGGTTGTGGAGCGCTGCTGCGCATTCTGTGCAAATACGGATTGCCCGCTTCGATATTTAATTTTACAGCTGCAATTCCGGCACCATCTTGGCCACGATTGTGCTGTTTTTCCATTAATAAATACAACTTATTAAGGCCGTAGGTTACGCTACCGTACTTTTGCAGGTAGTAAGAAAAAGGCTTTCTTAAACGAATATAGGCGAGGCCGCATTCGTGTTTAATATCGTCGCTCATGGTAGGTATTAATGAGAAGTGGCGAAGTTAATAACTTCGCCACTTCCTTACAATTAAATATGAGCTCTATTTTACCGGTTATTTTGCCTGTAAGGCCTCGGCTAGCCACAAAAACTCATTGGTAAATGTATCCACCGATTTTTGGAAGCCCGCGTCAGTTAATTCACCTTCTGGAGAGAATTTCTGGTCTAAAAAAGGGATAAGTAGCATATTAGGGGCAGCTATACCAAATAAGGCAGGTACCAATAGTAGCAATTGCTGACTAGCCCTAGCACCCGCTAAAGCTCCCGGCGAACCGGTTACAAGGCCAAAAGCTTTACGGCTTTGCTTGGGAAAATGGTCTAATAAGTTTTGAAGCGCCGCCGAATAACTACCATTGTATTCGGGGGTCACTAGTACAAACGCATCGGCAGCAAACATACGGTTGGCTAGCGGCTTTAGATGATCTGGCGCCTGATCGGGCGTACCAATAACATTTTCTAAAAGTGGCATTTTCCATTCACGCACATCAATAAGGCCTATGTTATGGCTTGTTTTGCTAGCGAGTTCTTTTTGTAAAAAAACGGCAACCCTATGTGTCAAACTTTGTGAACGAGGGCTTCCTGAAATAATTTCTATGTTCATACGAATTTGTACCTATTTAATGATTCCGATGTATTTTTCTTTGTGCTGATATATTGCAATACCATTTAACAATAAAAGTAATACACCAATACCAGGTGCTTGTGCAATTAACAATTCAAACAATAAAATGTTCACTACGATTGGTGCAAGTAACAACAAACCTAGTGCACGTAGAGGTTTAACAAAAAGTAATAAGCCAACAACTACTTCAAGTATTTTAACGACCAACAAATATTTAGTTGGATAAAACAAATCAAAAAAGGCTTTTACATTTCCAGTTGGCGCTGGCATAGGCATAAAATTGAAAAAGTAATTAGCGCCAAATACAACAAATACAAAAGCCAATAAAAAAGAAGGGGCTTGTTTTAAGTAATTCATAGCTGTGTTTTAAAAAATTATAAAATAACTATTACCACTGCATAGGTACTTCAATCAGTAGTAATGAAGATTTTGCTGTAGCTGTAAATTCGAAGGAATCTGTTTCTGATATCGCAATAGCGTCTCTTGCACCTAGTTCTTGTTCACCAATTTTAACTTGACCGTTCACAACAATAAGATACACACCACCACCTGATTTGTGGAGGTTATAGCTTTGTGTATGGTTGGCATCAAAATCACCTAATGAAAACCAAGCGTCTTGATTGATCCAAACAGCGTTGTCATTGTCAGGTGCAACAACTGTTTGAAATTTATTGATACGGTCTGCTGCACTAAATGTAAGCTGCTCGTAACGAGGTTCAATATTTTTTTCTTTTGGAAAAACCCAAATCTGAAATAGTTCAACGGGCTTATCATTATTGGCATTGTACTCACTATGGTATATACCAGAACCGGCACTCATAATTTGCACGTCGTTGGCTCTAATAATTTCATCACGACCGGTAGAGTCGTTGTGGTGAAGGTCTCCTTCTAATGGTATGGTCACAATTTCCATATTATCATGTGGATGCTTGCCAAAACCCATACCAGCATCGATATGATCGTCATTGATAACGCGCAGTGCGCCAAAGTGAACCCGCGCAGGATTATGGTATTGTCCAAAACTAAAATAGTGGTAGGTATCGAGCCAATCAAATTTTACGTGGCCTCTACTTGTTGCTAAATGTAAATCGGTTTTCATCTTAGTTTAATTTATATGTATATACATGAATTAGTTTAAAAAAATTAATCGGTATCTTTTTGGCGCATTTTTTCGAGTAACTGATTGAGCTGTAGCGCCTCTTTTTCTGTTAAGTTTTGCATACAATCGTGTAGCTTATTAAGCTTACTGGTACTGGATTCTAGGATAGACAAGCCACTTT
>JBIIZN010000059.1:0-10518 GCA_044346275.1 Sediminibacterium sp. | reverse complement strand
GGTTTTGGCGTTTAATAAACAAATCATTGATGCCACCAAAGATTACTGTGTTGGCTATAAAATTAACACCGCTTTTTATGAGTCGGAAGGGGTAAAAGGGTGGGAAACCATGCAGGAAACACTAGAATATATCCCCAAAAATTTGTTCACAATTGCCGACGCAAAGCGGGGGGATATTGGCAATACCTCGGCCCAATATGCCCGAACTTTTTTTGAAACCATGCAGTTTGACGCGGTTACTGTAGCCCCTTATATGGGTGAAGATAGCGTGCGTCCTTTTCTAGAATATCAAAATAAATGGACCATTGTTTTGGGGTTAACTTCGAATGCAGGAAGCCAAGATTTTGAACAACAAACGCTTGCTAATGCTGGTAAACAATTGTACGAATTTGTACTTGAAAAAGTAGCTACTTGGGGTACACCAAACAACTTAATGTTTGTAGTGGGTGCTACCAAGGCAAGTGATTTTGAAGGCATCAGAAAAATCATTCCAAATCACTTTTTATTGGTTCCGGGTGTTGGTGCACAAGGGGGTAGTTTAGAAGAAGTTTCTCGTTATGGTTCCACACCAGATTGTGGGTTGTTGGTGGCTGCAAGTAGGGCCATTATTTTTGCAAGTAATGGAGAAGATTTTGGCGAGGCTGCTGGCGAGGCTGCTAAAAATTATGCCACAGAAATGGCTGGCTACCTGAAATTATAATTCAAATTTTTGAAGCAATAAATTTGCCCAAATTTGGTGCATGTTGGCACTGTAATGAAGGCCATCATTCGCGATCATTTCTGGCGCACAATTTCTGGTTAAATCAGTAATATTTATTAGCTCAATTTCCATGTCTTCGCAGCGCTTTTTTATAACCTCATTAAAGGCGTCAATTTGTGCACTAATTTCTGCTAAATTGAGCCCTGTTTCTTGGGCTTTATTTTGCGCAAAAGGTGTGTGCGCCCAGTCGGGAATCGATAGCACAAAAACACGACTATTTTGATGCCCATTATACTGCAAAGCTTTGAGTAATAAAAAGGTAAATTCCTGGTCAAATTCTGTGATGGATAAACCTCGATATTGGTTATTGACGCCAATTAAAAGGGTGACAAAATCATACTGTTTTTGAAGCAAAGTATGGATCAAATGGGTAGCCAATTCGTTGGTGGTCCAACCTGTTTTTGCCACAATTTCTGGCGCCATAAAACCTGGATGTTTGGCCCTTAATTGCTGTACCAATTGGTATGGAAAACTTTCGTGTAAGGGTACCGATTCTCCAATGGTGTAAGAGTCGCCTAGGGCTAAATATGTTGTGTGCATGGTACCTAAATTAAAAAGATTTTAAAATTTCATAGAACCTATACACGTCTTTGAAACTGCAATAAAGTGGAGCGGGTGCTACTCGAATAACACCTGGTTCTCTATAGTCAACAATAATACCATGGTCTTTCATTTTCTGGTAAATTTCCTTTCCTTTTTCTTCAAAAAACAAGCACAATTGTGCACCACGTTGGTTAGGGTCGGAAGGGGTAATTAGGGTAAAAGAAAGTGACGTTAATTGTTCCAATAAGTACGCTAAATAACCCGTTAGTGCAATACTTTTGCTGCGTAAATTTTGCATGCCAGCTTCTTCGAATATGGTTAAAGAAGCTTTTAGGTTTACGGTATTAAATACTTGTGCGGTACTTATATTCCAACCCGATGCAGTAGGTTTTGCAATAAATCCTTTTTCCATTTTAAAGCGGGTTGCTTCATCGTTGCCCCACCAACCACCTAGACGAGGGGTATCTATATTAGTAGCATGTTTTTCATGCACAAATACGCCACCTACAGCGCCAGGTCCTGCGTTCAAATACTTATAAGAACACCACACTGCAAAATCTACATTCCAAGCGTTTAATTGCATGGGTACATTGCCCGCAACATGCGCCAAATCAAAGGCTGCAATGGCGCCCACCTTATGCGCTGCAGCAGTAATGGATTGGATGTCAAAAAGCTGACCGGTATAATAATTAATACCGCCAAAAAGCACCATCGCTAATGAATCGCCAGCGTCATCGATGGCAGTAACAATGGCTCTATTTTCAATTGTTTTTTTGCCCGCTTCTGGTTTGATTTCTATAATCGCAGTTTCCGGATCTAGGTTAAAATGCTTGACGAGTGTTTCTACAGCGTACTGATCGGAAGGGAAAGCGCCAGCTTCCATAATAATTTTAAATCGGGTAGCAGTAGGTTTGTAAAAACTAAGCATTAAGAGGTGCAAGTTTACAGTTAGCGCGTTCATCACTGTAATTTCATTTTCTTTGGCACCCATCATGCCCGCTAGGGTTGCCCTCGTATATTCCTGGTAATGAAGCCATGGATTGGTACCCCCAAAATAGCCGCCAATGGCTAGTTCTCTCCAAGTGGTAAGTTCTGTTTCTATGGCAGCCGCTACGTTTTTTGGCTGAAGTCCGAGTGAGTTTCCACAAAAATAAATGACATCATTGTCACCATGTTTTGGGAAATGGAACTGCGATTTAAACCTTGCCAGTGGATCATTGGCGTCCATTGTTTCGGCAAATGATGGTGACGCTATATATGAGTTAGAATATTGATACATAATATAAAGTTAACGCGCCTTGTGCACAAAGGTTCACCCGACTGTCACTTTTATATATAAATGTGTAACAGAATGACCAATATTTTAGCAGAATGCTTATTTTCATCTCCTCTATAAAATCAATTCTATGAAGTATTGTACATCCCTTTTTTGCCTCTTTGTTGCTACTTTATTTATGAGCAGTTCAGCTACCGCTCAACAGGTTCCAGTAACCAAAGCTAACTATGCGCTCGCAGCGAGGTTCTCACCTAAAAAAATAGATAAACTTATTTTTTCTACATCGGTGGATCCGCATTTTTTAAAAAAATCGGAGCGCTTTTGGTATATGTATGAAACCACTGAAGGCAAAAAATGGTACATCGTAGATCCTATAAAAGCAGAAAAGAAATTGCTTTTTGACAATGCTGATTTGGCTGCAAAAATCACACGCATCGTAAAAGATCCTTTTGATGCGCAGCATTTAGCCATTGATAGTATGCGTTTTATTAGAGACGAAAACTGGATTCAATTTGAAGTAAAAAGTACCCAAGAAATTGAAAAGAAAGATACGACCGCTAAAAAAGGTACGCCAGCTGTAAAAGAAAAAAAGGTATTTTATTTCGAATACAATTTGCAAACTGCAGAACTGGTAGAGCTTCCTGAATTAAAGAAACCAAAGCGCAAGCCAAGTTGGGCCAACGTTTCTCCAGATGGAAATTCAATTGTTTTTGGTAGAAGCAACAACCTTTACTGGATGGACAAGGCTTCTTATGAAAAAGCTTTATTCAATGAAAACGATTCTACCATTGTTGAAAAGCAATTAACAAAAGATGGTATCGAAAACTTTGGCTATTTCAATGACAATAACTTATCAGGTACCGGTCAAACAGATGAAGAAAAGGAAAAGGATAAAAAGAAGCGCAAAGGGGCCTATGTGATGTGGTCGCCAAACTCTAAATATTTTGTGGTTAAAAAAGTAGACAATACCAAGGTTAAAGACTTGTGGGTTATTAATAATGTAAGTGGCCCTCGTCCTACACTTGAAACGTATAAATATTGGATGCCCGGCGAAAAAGAGGCGCCTGTAGACCATTTATATTTGTTCGACATCACTACCGCTTCAGGTAAAGAACTCAATGTATCTAAATTTAAAGATCAGGGCGTAGCTGTTTGGTCTGATCCAGGAAAAGTGAATACCAGAGACGATGATTTTAGAGCATCTGTTTGGCTTGGCGACAATAGTAAATTTTATTTTACAAGAACCAGTCGCGATCAAAAGCGAATTGATGTTTGTACTGTAGATGTGGCAACTGCAACTGTAAATCCTTTAATTACCGAAACCTTTAATACTTATATCGAAAATAAAAGAGTAGGACTTATTAATGGTGGTAAAGAGCTTATTAAATGGAGCGAGCAGGACGGATGGGCGCATTTTTATTTACACGATGAAAATGGCAAGCTTAAAAATCAAATTACATCAGGGACGTATCATTGCGAAGAAATTTTAGGTATTGACGAAGCAAAGCGTGTATTGTATTTTTCGGCTAATGGTAAAGAAGCTGGTGAAGATCCATACTTATTACACGCATATCGCGTAAACTTTGATGGTACGGGTTTAAAATTATTAAATCCAGGAAATTTTGACCATGCCATGCGCATGAACGATAACAATACTTTTTTTGTAAATAATTTTTCGCGTGTAAACACCGTGCCTGCATCGGTTCTTTACAATGCAGAAGGTAAAAAGGTAATGGATCTTGAAACGGCCGATTTATCTTCATTAATGGCTACTGGCTATAAGTTTCCAGAAACCTTTAAAGTAAAAGCAGATGACGGCATCACCGATTTATATGGTGTTATGTACAAGCCGTTTGATTTTGATTCCACCAAAAAATATCCAATTATTGAGTATGTATATCCGGGTCCTCAAACTGAGGCTGTAAACAAAGCCTTTTCAAAAGGGATGGACCGTATAGACCGCCTTGCCCAAATGGGTTTTGTGGTAGTAACTATTGGTAACAGAGGTGGGCATCCTGCAAGGAGTAAGTGGTACCATAATTATGGGTATGGTAATTTGCGTGATTACGGACTTGCCGATAAAAAAGCAGCAGTAGAGCAACTAGCCGACCGTTTTAAATTTATTGATATTGATAGAGTGGGTATTCATGGACATTCGGGTGGCGGATTTATGAGTACCGCTGCGATGCTGGTGTATCCAAACTTTTTTAAAGTAGCCGTTTCGTCGGCGGGTAACCATGATAATAGCGTGTACAACCGTTGGTGGAGTGAACAGCACCATGGCGTTAAAGAAGTAATTGGCGATAAAGGCGATACGAGCTTTTTATATAGCATCGAAAAAAATCCGGACCTGGCTAAAAATTTAAAAGGTCATTTGATGCTTTCTCATGGTGACATTGATAACAACGTACACCCAAGCAATACCATTCGTATGGCCAATGCTTTAATTAAGGCAAACAAGCGTTTTGATTTAGTGCTACTGCCTGGTCAAAGACATGGTTATGGTGATATGACAGAATATTTCTTTTGGCGTCAAGCAGATTATTTTGCAGAACATTTACTAGGGGACAAAACTGGTAGATCAGTAACCGAAATAGAAGAAATGACAAAAGAAATGGAGCAGTCAAACAAAGCTGCTGCCGGTGGAAGAAGAAATTAATATTGCCTTTTCTGGCGTTTAAATTGGCTGGCATGAAATTTTTTTTAATAGGGTTGATGGGGTCGGGCAAAAGCTACTGGACAAAGCAGTTGGCTAAAAAATATAAGACTGGCGGATACGATTTAGACAATTTAATTGAGGTAAAAGAAGAAAAAACGATTGCCGAATTATTTACAGAAGATGGGGAAGAGTATTTTAGAAAAGTAGAATCGTCAGTTTTAAAATGGTTTGATCAAAAAAAGACCTATGTGCTCGCCACCGGCGGTGGGGCTCCTTGTTTTTTTGATAATATGGCCTGGATGAATAAGCAAGGGATTACCATTTGGCTCGATGAACCCTTACCTGTTATTGCTGAAAGGCTAGCGCCCGAAAAAGCGCACCGCCCTTTAATTGCTAAGTTAACTGATACGGAGTTGATTACTTTTTTAGAAAAGCAAAGAGAAAGTAGGCTGCCATTTTATAGAGCTGCTCACATTCATTTACAAGAAGATACCATTACCGCCGACAGTTTTAAAAAAGCCCTTTCAAAATTATAAATCATGTTATCTAAATACTTCATCTCTATCGCTGCTTTTTTGGGTGCATTGACAGTGGCCCTTGGTGCTTTTGGTGCACATGCTTTAAAAGCTGTTTTATCTCAGGCCGCACTTGTTACCTATGAAACAGCCGTGCGTTATCAAATGTATCACGTGGTGGCGCTACTATTTACTGGAATATTATTACAGAAAGCATCAACTCCAAAACAACAAAAGCTTTTAAGTAGGGCAGGGCTATTTTTTATTGACGGCATTGTGCTTTTTTCGGGGTCATTGTATTTTATAGTAGCGAAGCCTTTTTTAGGCATCGAGGGTATGCCTTGGGTAGGCATTATAACACCCATAGGTGGCCTTGTATGGATGGTAGCTTGGGTACTATTAGCACTCTCTCAACTGAAGGGCGTGGAAAACTCTGAAGCGCAATAGCATTTTTGCACATCAGTACCCAACAGGCTACAGACCGGGTCCCTTAACTTATATTTGTTTCTATGGCAAATAGTATAAGAAAGAAAGCAACCACCCCACCAGATCCTGAGCAGTTAACGCCAGATACGGAGACAGAAGTAACCGTTACGGAAGTTGTAAAAGACGAGCGTACCACTAAAATTATTGGTGCTGTTATTTTATTGTTTGCAGGTTTTTTATTTGTTGCCTTTACCTCTTATTTATTTACTTGGCAAGAAGACCAGGATAAAGTACATCAATTTGGCATTAAAATATTTGCAGAAAATGGTTTGCGTGTAAGCAATCTATTAGGTGTATTGGGTGCTTATGTAGCACACTCTTTATTTTACAAAGGGTTTGGTCTTGCTTCTTATTTGTTTTGTACTTTCTTTTTTGTACTTGGTGTTAATTTAATGTTCGGTAAAAAAATATTTAGCCTTTGGCGTAATGCACGTTATGTGCTTATTGGGCTCATTATTTTAAGTACTGCTTTTGCATTTGTTGCATCAGCTAGTTCGTTTTCATGGGGTGGGGCAGTAGGTGAGTTGCTTACTTCTTTCTTACAAAAGTGGACGGGTAACTTTGGTACCGGTGCTATACTGCTACTAGCTGCGTTTAGTTATTTTATTTGGCGCTTTAATCCGGTGTTTAGGGCCCCTAGTTTTAATTTCAAGTCTAATAAAATCGATATTCACGATTTAGGGGTTCCATTTAACACCGATGATGAAAAGCCTGTTGTACAAGCTTGGGATGAAGCGGGTGCGCTTGTGCCAGATCTAAATGCAGTAGTTGAGGAAGATGTTATTGAAAATGAAGAAGAAGCGGAAAAAAAAACGGCAATAGTGCCGGTAATCCCTAGTGGCAATAAATTAAAATCGGAAGGAAAAGCCGTATCTGTTATAATGCCAGATGTGCCCGAAGAAATCATGCCAACTGCATTAGCGCCGCATATGAGTGGCGAAGACCCTTTAGATTTTGATGGAACAGTTTTTGAGGAAGAAGTAGAAGATTTGTCTTTAGAAATTAATGAAACACCTACCGAAGAAGCGGCCCCTGCTGCAAGTCTAGGAAAACTCAATACCAAATACGATACCACACTTGATTTAAAAAGCTACAAGTATCCAAGTATTAATTTACTCGAAACACATGGTAGCGAAAAAATTGTGCATGACCCTCAAGAATTGGAGACGCACAAAAATCAAATCATTGCTACGTTAAAAAATTATGACATTGCCATTCAAAAAATTCAGGCAACAGTAGGTCCTACGGTAACACTTTATGAAATTGTTCCGGCGCCTGGTGTGCGTATTAGTAGAATTAAAAACCTCGAAGACGATATCGCGCTAAGCCTTGCTGCACTTGGTATTCGTATCATTGCGCCAATACCAGGCAAGGGTACGATTGGTATAGAAGTACCTAATATTAGAAAGTCGGTGGTTAGTATGAAAACGCTTTTAGCGAGTGATAAATTTAGAACATCCGATTATTCTTTACCGATTGCGATTGGTAAAAAAATTGACAATGAAAACTTTATCGTAGACCTTGCAAGTATGCCTCACCTTTTAATGGCGGGCGCTACTGGTCAGGGTAAATCGGTAGGGTTAAATGCGATACTTGTTTCGTTACTCTATAAAAAACATCCTTCCCAACTAAAGTTTGTTTTAGTAGATCCTAAAAAAGTTGAGTTAAGTTTATACCGTGTTATTGAAAAGCACTTTTTAGCAAAACTCCCTGGCGAAGACGATGCTATTATTACTGATACCAAAAAAGTAATCAATACCCTCAATGCGCTTTGTATTGAAATGGACAACCGTTACGATTTACTGAAAGAAGCGGGTTGTAGAAATATTAAAGAGTACAACGAGAAGTTTACGGCGAGAAAATTAAATCCAGAAAAAGGACATCAGTACCTGCCATTTATTGTGCTTGTAGTAGATGAGTTTGCCGATCTAATTATGACCGCTGGTAAAGAGGTGGAAATGCCAATAGCCAGGTTAGCGCAGCTTGCAAGAGCAGTAGGAATTCACCTGATCATTGCAACGCAACGACCTTCTGTAAATATCATTACTGGTACTATTAAGGCCAATTTCCCGGCGCGTATTGCTTTTAAAGTATCTAGTAAAATTGATAGCCGTACCATTTTAGATGCCGGCGGCGCAGAGCAATTGATAGGAAAGGGAGATATGCTCGTGAGTTACAATGGTGAAATTACACGTTTACAATGTGCGTTTGTTGATACCCCAGAAGTAGAGGCGGTTTGTGAATTTATTGGTGACCAAAAAGGCTATCCGCAAGCATTTTTACTACCAGAATACGTAGATGAAAAGGATATGGAAGGTCGTGATTTTGACTCTGGCGATAGAGACCCCTTATTTGAAGATGCAGCTCGTTTAATTGTTCAAAGCCAAATGGGATCGACTTCTCTTATTCAGCGCCGTATGAAACTTGGTTATAATAGAGCAGGCCGTTTGATGGACCAGCTAGAAGCCGCTGGTATTGTGGGGCCTAACCAAGGAAGTAAGGCTAGGGAAGTGCGCTTTAAAACCGACTCTGAACTAGAGATGTTTTTAGAAACACTCTAATACCTATCTTTGCCGCGAAAAACCAATATAAACTACATTTAATGAAAAAGCTATTTTCACTTGCAGTCTTTTTAATTTCAATAATTAGTGTGCATGCACAAAACGATCCAAACGCTATAAAGATTTTGGATATAGTAAGCGCTAAAGTGAAAAGTTTTTCAACCATCACGGCAAATTTTTCAATTAACTCTATTTCCAGCAAGGGGAAAAATAATGGTGTTAAGTCGGGTGTTATTTCTATTAAGGGCGCTAAATATGTTTTATCCCAGGGTAAAATGCAGGTTATCTGTGATGGTGTTAAAACTTACAATTTTGATGGAGCTAAAACCATCACTGTTACAAGCCTCGAAGAGAGTAACCAGTCATTAAGTCCACAAAAAATACTTTCCGGTGACTATGCAAAAGATTTTGTTTGTAAACTCATAGGAACGAAGGCTGGACAAAGTGAAATTGAGATGAAACCTATCGATGCGCGCAAAAATTTTTCTAAAGTAAATGTATTTGTAGACAATGCTAAATCAATGATTACAAGAGCGGTTATTTTAGACAAAAGCAACAATACACTACAAGTTTCTTTTAGCAATTTGGTGTCCAATAAACCACTTGACAACGCATTGTTTGTATTTAATAAAGCAAAGTTTCCAAAGGACGTTGAGATTTTAGATTAATCCCAGATTTATTGTACTAAAAAAGTAACGCCCTCTTGGGCTATATCTGTACTCATAAATACAGTTCTTGCTTCAATAACGTGGCTCTCTATACTTTCATATTTACTGCTAAAATGTCCAATCAATAAGCGGTTTACATTTGCTTGTTTTGCAATGGTAGCTGCTTGAATGGTAGTGGCATGAAAACGCTCTGCTGCTTTTTGTATTTGGTCCTGTAAATAGGTGGCTTCGTGGTAGAGTAAATTCGCACCCATAGCATGTTTTATTAGGCCTGTGTCGAATATAGTATCTGCGGTGTAAACGTATTTTTTATTAGGGCTCGAGGGGTCTGTTACCAGTGAATTTGAAATAACCTCACCTGTTTTGGTTTGGTAATCATGTCCTTTTTTTAATTCGTCGTAATAACTAAAAGGGATTTCTGCTGCAATCGCTTTTTCTTTATTGATTTTTCGAGGCGCTTTGTTTTCAGCAATTGTAAACCCATAACAGGGTATGCGGTGCTGGGTTGGAAAACATGTCACTTTAAATTTCGGGGTTTCTACAAGGGTTCCAGCCTCATAAATAGTATGAAAGTGCAGGGGGTAGGGTATACTTGAGCCCGCAACCGCTAGTTGCATGTCAATAATTTCTTTGAGGCCTGGCGGGCTAAATAGGTGCAAATCGGTGGTTCGGCCAAGCAATCCCATGCTCGTGATAAGGCCAATGAGACCAAAATAATGGTCGCCATGGAGGTGGGAGATGAAAATATGGTTGAGTTTACTCCTTTTTACCTTGTAACGGCTCATTTGTATTTGGGTAGCCTCCCCACAATCTATTAGAATGGATTGGTCCTGAATGCTTACCACTTGGGCTGTTGGATGCCTATCGTAGGCCGGAAGGGCCGAATTATTACCTAAAATAGTGACTCCAAACATATATTTATAGGGAAATGGCGTAAAAAGATGCCCAAATTTATCCTTTTTACATTATAATACCTACCTTTGCAGCCGATAAAAAATAGAAGAAAACAATTACGGAGTCTTATTTAAACATTTTGAAATGTCGCATTTA
>JBIIZN010000058.1:0-10590 GCA_044346275.1 Sediminibacterium sp. | reverse complement strand
GTAGGGTTTTGCCTGTTTTTTATTTATTTTCAGCCTGTTTTGACAAAGCGGGCCTATTTTAAAATCCGCTTTATTCCGTTGGCTTTCTCAATTAATTCAAGCAAATAATCAGGATCTTCCTTTTCTAAACTTGCCTTAAATTTTCTTAATTGAGAGATATGTTCATTAAGAACGTCTAAAACGTTCTCTTTATTCTGCAAGAGGATTGGAACCCACATACTTGGATTACTCTTGGCAAGGCGAACGGTACTCTCAAAACCACCACTAGCCAGTTCAAAAATGGCATCTTCTTCCCTTTCCTTCTCCAAAACAGTGTTTGCAAGGGCAAAAGATGTTATATGTGAAATATGACTAATATATGCAACGTGTACGTCATGTGCAGCCGCCTCCATGTATAAAAGGTGCATACCCAGAGACTGATACACCTTCTCCACCAGGGCAGCAGCATCTGGGTCACTGGCTTCTTTAGAACAAATTACTGTGGCCTTATCTGTAAATGCATTTTTTTGAGCGGCTTCCGGTCCACTATACTCAGTACCCCACATAGGGTGCGTTGCCACAAAACGGCCCCTTTTTGGATGCAACTCAACAATCTTACAAATATTGTTTTTGGTAGAGCCCACGTCCATCACTACTTGATTATTTGCGATGTCAAGTATTTGAGGCAGTAAATTTTCGGCGGCATTAATGGGTGTTGCAATTATAATTAAATCAGAAAGCGAAACCGCATCGTGTAAAGGGAGCGCTTCATCAATAATTCCAAGTGCCAGCGCCTGGGTTAAATGCTGCTCTTGCGCATCTACACCAATCACTTTTGTAGCAAAGCCCTTCTCTTTTAAAGTAAGCGCCATCGAGCCACCAATTAACCCCGTACCAATTATTGTTACAATCATTGTTCTACAATTTATAATGCAATACCTGCATTTTTAACCCTTTCGATAGCAAGTTCATAACGCTCAACAGGAGCACATAAACTAATTCTAATAAATGCATTACCCCCTGTTCCAAAAATGCCACCAGGGGTAATAAAAACATTAGCATCATAGAGCACTTTATCACTTAAGGCAAAACCATCAGAATAATTTGTAGGAATACTAGCCCACACAAACATGCCTACCTGCGTTTTTGAATAGGTGCATTTTAATAAGTCAAGTAATTCAAAAACTTTTTCTCGTCGAGCGTTGTATATAACATTGATGCCATCATACCAATCTTTACCTAAGCTAAGCGCCTTTGCAGCAGCCAACTGTATAGGTAAATACATGCCACTATCCATATTGGATTTGAAACGCAACACTTCTTCGATACGTTCTTTTTTTCCAGCCAACATACCCACTCTCCAGCCAGCCATATTAGCGCTTTTACTGAGTGAGTTTAATTCCACCACCACATCTTTAGCACCTTTAACAGCAAGTAAACTTTTAGGTATTTCATTTAAAATAAAACTATACGGATTATCGTGACAAATTAATATTTCGTGCCTCATTGCAAATGCAATGAGCGCTTCAAAAAAATGATCCGAAGGAAGTTGCCCCGTTGGCATATGCGGATAATTCACCCACATTAATTTTACCTTAGACAAATCCGTTTTTTCGAGTGCCTCTAAATCAGGTTCCCAATGACCAGCTAATGTTAAATCATAATAAACCGGCTCACCGCCTGCTAATTGAACAGCACTGCTATAGGTTGGATAACCAGGGTTTGGAATTAATGCCTGATCCCCTGCATTTAAATAGGTCATACAAATATGCATGATGCCTTCTTTACTACCAATGAGTGGAAGTACTTCTGTATCAGGATCTAGTGTAACGCCATACCATGTTTGATAGAATTCGGCAATTGCATTCCGCAAAACTGGAACACCTTTATACGATTGATATGCATGAACATTATCTTGAGCAGCAGCTTCTTGCAAAACCTTTACCACATCCGGATGAGGTGCTAAATCCGGACTTCCAATACCCAGGTTAATGATTTGTTTACCCGCTTTATTGAGCTGCTCAATTTCGCGGAGCTTTTGTGAAAAATAATATTCACCAATCCCTTCTAATCTACTTGATGTTTGTATGTTCATAAGAATCCAATTTTTGTATTACCCCTTTTGCATTTTTCCTTTCTGATAAACGCCAAATATTTTTACACTATTGGTTAACCCAGTTATAGCAGTAAGTACTTGATCCAGTTTTTTACGCTTATCAAATTCCATATCGGCATAGAATCCATATTTAAAATTACTCCCTGGAATAGGCATGCTTTGCAACTTGGTTAAGTTAACATCAAACTTTGCAATTTGTGTAAGCACTTTAGCAAGCACACCTTTGGTGTGGTTGGTTTGAAAATAAATGGACGCTTTATTGGCCAGCGGATCCTCTACAACATCTGCTATTCGTTCCAACACTAAAAACCGCGTAAAATTATTTTTTTCAGTTTGAATATCCGGCCCAACTATATCTAAATTAAAAAGCTCAGCGGCTAATTTACTAGCCACTGCTGCAATATGCTTAGAACGGTGTTGCTGCAGGTGTTTTGCACTTAGCGCTGTATCTTCTGACTCAACTAACTTCCAATTGTTTTTTTCGAGGTAGTCTAAACACTGTAGAAGAGCCATGGGATGACTATGCACTTCTTTAATATCTGATAACTGAACGCCTTTATTAACGAGCAAATTTTGACTGATAGACAAATACACTTCACCGGTTACTTTTAATTTAGAACCAAGTAATAAATTATAGTTGGGTAAAATACTGCCAGCAATTGAATTTTCGATGGCCATCATAGCTCCCGCCGATTCTTTTTTATTTTCAGCTTTTTTAATGAGCGCTCTAAATGTTGCGCAAGGCACAACCTCTACATCGGCACCAAAAATAGTGCGCGCCGCTACCTGATGAAAACTTCCTTCATAACCCTGAATGGCAATACCCATTTGATTTACAGGCTTTCTTGATATTTTATTTTTTGTTGGCATATAGTTAAAAAAAAATCCCGGCCAGTTGGCCGGGATTGTATGTAAAAATTTTTGTTACGCTAATACATATAATACCCGGCTCCTTTTAGTAAAGAAGAAATAATAATAGAAACTAAACCAGGTATTTGACAATATTTGTTTCATTGCATTTCAAATATAGGAAAATAAAACGCGAAAAAAACAAGTTGCGCTAATTTATTTAGCTAACAAACTTTAGTTATTTAGTGATTTAAAGCTCAACACATAACAAAAACCAATAGTAATATTTCTAAAAAATAAGCCCTCTTGTAGAAACAAGAAGGCTATTTACGATTGCTTGCCATATGAAAATCTTGTAGATTGTTGAAACCGGCAAGCTAGCTTTTGACCTTTGAGGTCATAAACAATCTAGCGAATGTTTTTACTTGTCTTTCTTAGTTGTATCACCAGCTGGAGTTTCAGTAGCAGGAGTTTTTGTAGTGTCACCAGCTTGAGTTTCAGTAGCAGTAGTTTTTGAAGTAGTGTCACCACCAGTTGCTTCTTTGTTATCACCTGAGTTACATGCTACGAAAGCTACTACAGCTAAGATTGCGAATACTTTTTTCATTTTTTTGGGTTTTTGTTTGAATGAATGTGTTTATTAATACCTGAAGGGGTAAAAAGGTAACCCAGGTCCCCCATTTTTTTTTGAAAAAAAAGATTTCGGGCTATATTGGGTTACTTTTATACCCTAAAGCGTATTAAAAGCAGTATTTAGTGAAAGTTACGAGTAACGAACAAGCATTATTAAAGGGGCTGGCAGCCAATGATTCCTCCATTATTGAACAACTCTACCAAGAGAATTTCAATACTATACAGGCATTCATTTTGGCTAACAATGGCACTTATGATGATGCAAAAGACGTTTTTCAGGAAGCAATGATCACCCTTTATGAAAAATCACAATCGGACTCATTTGTATTAACCTGTCAAATTAAAACATACGTATACTCGGTATGCCGCAGATTATGGCTCAAAAAACTGCAACAGATGGGGCGTTTTTCGCATCCAGTTGACAATTTGGAAGAAACCATATCTGTAGACGATGACCTCGAACAACACGCTAAACACGAAGCCGCCTTTGCTATTATGGATCGGGCACTTAAAAGCTTAGGCGAACCTTGTAAAAGTCTATTAGAAGGCTACTACCTTCAAAAAATGGACATGCAAGCTTTGGCATCGGAATTTGGTTATACCAACGCCGACAATGCCAAAAACCAGAAGTATAAATGTTTAATGCGCCTTAAAAAATTGTTTTTTGCGCAATATAATATCGGAGAGTAAGCAAAATAGAAGAAGTAAACATGGAAGATTTAATATTATTAGAAACCATCGAGAAGTACCTGAGTAACCAAATGGATGCACAGGAAAAAACGGCTTTTGAGTTGGTTCGTAAAAATACGCCCGAAATTGACCAAATGGTTGTAGAACATGCCATGTTCTTACAACAAATGGATCAGTTTAGTGCTGTTAAATCTATCAAACAAACACTTGCTCAAACACACCAAAATTTATTAGAGCGCGGCGAGATTTCAACTTCAAACGAAGTATCAAGAGATACAAAAGTGATTCACTTATTTCACAAGTATAAAAGAGTTGCATCCATTGCTGCATCAATAGGTGGCGTGATCGCTTTATTTATCAGTGGACTTGCGTTATATCTTTCTCCAGTTAGCCACAACAGTCAAATCCAACAGTTAAGTAATGATATCGCAGCTATTAAAAAGAATCAGCAATACCAAGGTAAACTCATTAACGAGGTAAAAAGTAAATTACCAGCAGGTGTTAAATTTATTAGTGGTGGTTCTGGATTTTTAATTGACGCCAAAGGTTTTATTGTTACGAGTGCGCACGTTATTAAAGGAACTGGCGCTATCGTTGTCGATAATACAGGCAAAGAATATGTTGCCGAAATAGCCCTAATAGATCAAGAAAAAGACCTTGCCATTTTAAAAATAGATGACGCAGATTATACTGTTAAAAAATCCCTTCCCTATTCGATTCGTAAATCAACCACTGATTTAGGGGAAGAAATATTTACACTTGGTTATCCAAGAAATGAAATCGTGTATGGCACTGGTTATTTAAGTGCCCGTAGTGGTTACGAAGGAGATTCACTCTCCTATCAACTACAAATGAGTGCCAACCCAGGCAACTCGGGTGCTCCAGTATTTGACAATACTGGCGAAGTAATTGGTGTAGTAAGCACTAGAGAAGCACAACTTGAAGGTGTAGTATTTGCGCTTAAGTCCAATAATATTTACAAAGTAGTTAACGATTACAATGCTACTAACGAAGACAGTAAAGACATAAAAATATCTACCCGCTCAAATATTAGCAGGATGTCACGCAAAATGCAAATTGCAACACTTGAATCTTGCGTTTATTACGTAAAGTCTTTTGACAAATAAGTAAATCAGTCGTTTACTCTCTTATCCCCATAAATTACTAGGATACAAACCCTTTTCTACTAAATTTGAAATGCTAGCTTGTACAACAGGTGCATCTTCTTTATAAGTTACACCAAACCAACTTGCAGAAGTAGTGCCTACTTTTACATTTCCTAGATTAGCATTTACAAAATGCTTTGTTACAGAAGGTAAGAAAAATTCAGATTTTAATTCCATACCTTGCGCATCTAAAAAATCAGAAAATTCTGATTCGCAAAGTGCTACAAAGCTAGCAGGGTAACATAAAAAATTCATGCTTACAATGGTATCTGCACTTAAAGGAAATAACTGATCGTTATCTTCATAAACAATAACACCGTCTTCGTTCTTAAATATTTTTGTACGCTCGTTAATGTCAATTAAATTGCCATTAGCATCTACACTACAAACACCTCTACTCACTGTTCCATTATCACTTAATGTTTTACCTAACTCATATCCTATAATAGAATAGGTTTGGTCATTACACTGATTATTTAAAAATGCAGCTGCTTGCACAAAGGCATCTTTACCATAAAAATCATCGGCATTGATTACTGCAAATGGTTCATTTAATTTCCCTTTACAACAAAGTACAGCGTGAGCAGTACCCCAAGGCTTTACACGCTCTGGGGTTACTTTTTTTCCTTCGGTAAAAGCAGCTAAATGCTGGTATACATAATCGGTAGCAATTTTGCCATTTAACTTTGGCTCAAAAATTGACTTAAATTGCTCACTAAATTCTTCTCTGATAATAAAAACTATTTTACCAAAACCTGCTTCAATCGCATCATAAATTGAATAATCCATGATAGTTTCGCCACTAGGTCCAAAAGACTGAATTTGCTTCATGCTACCGTAACGGCTTGCCATACCGGCTGCAAGAATCACTAAAGTTGGTTTCATAAGAGAATATTAAGGGCTGCGAAGCTAAATCATTCTTTAAAATAGTTGATATATATTACAAATGAATATTAATAATATTTATATACAAGATATTACGGCATTATGTGATAATATATTGACTATCAGTATATTAAGAGCCGATTTAATAGACCCCGTGATAAGTGGCAACAAATGGTTTAAGCTACAATTGTATGTGCGTGACGCTATTGCAGCTGGCAAAACAACCCTAGCTACATTTGGAGGGCCCTATTCCAATCACATCGTTGCTACCTCTAAATATGGCGCTAGTATGGGACTTCAAACTGTAGGGTTTATTAGAGGTGAAAAACCAGTTACTTTATCTCCTACCCTAACCGATGCCATGGAAAATGGCATGATATTACATTTTGTTTCCAGAGAAGACTTTGATCAAACAGAAAAAATCATATCGCATAACCAAGATCCAAGTTGGGCCTGGATACCAGAAGGTGGTTATGGTATTACTGGTGCAGAAGGCGCCAAATCAATGCTTACTATTAAAGACACCACCCCTTTTGACACCATTATTTGCGCAGTAGGCACAGGCACTATGATGGCCGGACTCATTAAAGCAGCAGCACCTCATCAAAAAATTATAGGCATAAGTGTACTAAAAAATAATTTTTCTATTGACACTGAAATAAAAGAATTATTGACCCCCGAGGAATCTAAAAAGAATTTTGAAATCATACATGGTTATGATTTTGGAGGCTATGCAAAACATACGCCAGCACTTATTAAGTACATAAATGAATGCTATAAAAATTTGGAACTCCCACTTGATTTTGTATACACAGCTAAATTAATATACGGGGTTGAAGACCTTGTTACCAAAGGAAAGTTTGAACCTTCCTCAAAAATATTACTGATACATTCGGGTGGACTTCAAGGAAACCGTTCCTTAAAAAAAGGAACACTACTCTTTTAAAAATTAGTCTTTTAAAGTAGCGCCAAAAATTTGTTCAAAATTTTGTTTGACTACATCTTTTACTTCCTGCATAGGCACTGAATAACCTAGTTCTTTTTGCAAAGATGTAACCTGCTTATCAGGTATTCCGCATGGAACAATATTATTAAAATATGCTAAATCGGTATTAACGTTTAATGCAAAACCGTGCATGGTAATCCAACGACTACATTTAATACCCATCGCGCAAATTTTACGCGCTAATTTTTTATTATCTGGATCTAACCAAACGCCCGTTTCACCGGCACTTCTTCCGGCAACAACACCATAATGTGCAAGGGTTAAAATAATCACTTCTTCCAAACTTCTTAAATACCAGCCCAGGTCGGTCTTAAATTTTTCTAAATCCAAAATGGGATAACCCACCAGTTGCTCGGGGCCATGAAATGTGATATCGCCGCCTCTATTGATATGAAAATAATCTATACCATTGGCTTCCATAAATGCAGTAGTCATGAGCACATTAGCGGCATTGCCGTTTTTACCCAAAGTATACACCGGCGGATGTTCTACAAACAATAAGTGATTTTTGGTAGGCCAATCCTGCACCGGAATTTCATTTTGATTCCGGTAACTGGCTTTAATAGCTGAGTTTTCACTCAACAAAGACTCTTGGTACGCCCAAACCTCTTTGTACCTTCTCGTACCCAAGTCCTCAAAAAAAACTTCCTGCTGCATTGCACAAAAGTAGGAAGGTTTGGGGCTATTTTTGCAAGTATGGAACCGGATATTGATTTATTTAATGAAGAAGGTGCAGAAACCCTCTACGAAAGAAAAACCTTTGTTATAGACAAGGGGCAGGAACCGTTTCGTATCGACAAGTGGGTTCAAACACATATGGAGGGCGCCACCAGAAGCAAGGTTCAGCAAAGTATAGAAGCCGGTTTTTTAACGGTTAACGGTAAAAATATAAAAAGCAATTATAAGGTAAGACCCGGAGACGAGATTTTAATCATGAGTTTGGTAAATCCTGAAACGCATGTTTTAAAAGCAGAAAATATTCCTTTAAACATTGTATTTGAAGACGACGTAGTTATGGTCATTAATAAACCATCTAACATGGTGGTTCATCCGGGCGTTGGAAATTATACAGGCACTCTTTTAAATGGCGTGGCTTATTATTTACAACAACAAAACCCAAATATCGACGAACAATCATTGCCACGTTTTGGTCTTGTACACCGCATCGATAAAAATACAACCGGACTCATTGTACTTGCAAAAACCGCAGAAGCGGCAGCGCATTTAGCCAAACAATTTTTTAACCATACCGTAGAAAGAAAATACACCGCACTTGTATGGGGCGATGTTACAGAAGACAGCGGAACCATTGAAGCACATATTGCGCGCCACAAACAAAACCGAAAAACCTTTGACGCATACCCAGAAGGCGATATAGGCAAACACGCTATTACCCATTACACCGTATTAGAGCGTTTTAATTATGTAACCCTCATTAGTTGTGTATTAGAAACCGGCCGAACACACCAAATTAGAGTGCACTTAAAACATATTGGTCATACTTTATTTAACGACCATGAATACGGCGGAGACCGCATTTTAAAAGGAACTATTTATACGAAGTATAAACAGTTTGTAGACAATTGTTTTGATGCATGCCCTAGATGTGCACTTCATGCTACTACACTTGGCTTTGTGCATCCTGTCACCAATGAATTTATCAAATTTGAAGCAGCCATACCTTCTGATATGCTTGCAGCCGTAGATAAATGGAGCGGATATCTACAAAATAAAACACGCACCGAATAGTGCGTGTTTTATAAAAGATATCAATAAAATTTTTTACTTCTTTATCGCTGCTTTTTGTAATGCATTGAGTGGAGCAATGTAGATGCTCCTTCCGTGTGTACCTAAAATAATTTCATTGTCACGCGGATGAACTACGATATCATGAACAGGTACACTTGCAGGTAAACCCTTATTCCACATCATAGAACTATTACCGCCATCCATACTCACATAAAGGCCGCCATCTGTACCAACGTATAAAACGTTTTGGTTTATAGCGTCTTCTTTAATAACGTTTACAGGCTCAACCGGAAGGTCTTTCATGATTTGCTTCCAAGTTGTGCCGTAATCGTCAGAACGGTATACATAAGCGTTAAAATGATCGTTACGGTAGCCGTTTAATGTTACATAAACACGGGCTTCATTAAATGCACTCGCTACTACCCTACTTACATACAATCCCTTTGGTAAACCTTTGTTTAAAAGTGAAAAAGTATAGCCACCATCTTTAGTAACCTGAACATTACCATCATCAGAACCTACATAAACAAGACCAAACTTGATTGGGCTTTCACTGATGGTTGTAAGGGTTCCAAAAGGAACGTCACCTTGTACGGGATTGGTGGTTAAATCAGCACTGAGTGTTACTAAACTATCTCCTCTGTTAAAAGAACGGTGAAATTTATTACTTCCATAATAAAATACATCTTGATTGTGTCTACTTAATAAAATAGGTGTTTGCCAGTTGTAACGTAGGGCTGTTTCTCCTAAATCGCGAGAAGGTCTTACCGATCTTCTTTCTTTGGTTAATAAATTTTGACGAGAGTACGCACCAAATTGAGAACCACTATAAACCGTTTTATTGTCTCTAAAATCTACTTGCACTTGCATACCATCGCCACCATTGATACCTGTAAATGGATTATGACCACTATCATACCAATCATAATTTTCTTTATTGGTACTAGAACCATACCAGGTTCCATTGTCTTGTAAACCACCATACACATTATATGGCCTCGCCATATCCACTGCAATATTGTAAAACTGTCCAACAGCAGGTGTATTGGCTTTAAACCAATGTTCACCATCATCATAGGTAATATTACAACCTCCATCATTACCTAAAATCATGTGGCTATCACGCTTTCCATTCATCCAAACATAGTGATGATCTGAATGCACGTTTTCTTTACCAATTTCTTTAAAGTTTTTTCCACCATCGGTGCTTAACACAACACCAACACCTGTTAAAACAATTTTATTATCGTTGGTTGGACTCACAAATACTTTGCCAAAATAATAACCATAGGTACTATAAATACCAATGGTTTTATCGTGCGTTTTTTTCCAGCTCGCACCACCATCATCGCTACGGTATAATTCGGCACCATAAATAGGTGTTTCAAATAGCGCAGTATTGGCATCGTATAAATAATCCCAAATACAGGTAGGTGCTAAAGTTCCATTTTTTACAGCCTCTTTAATACTAGCAGCTGAATACTTTGTAGGCAGTTGGTTGCGCGGCGATTTAACAA
>JBIIZN010000057.1:0-10651 GCA_044346275.1 Sediminibacterium sp. | reverse complement strand
TGCAGAAAAAGCAGATGTTTCTATAAATGCATCGATACGCTTTGTAAGATTTTCGGATTGTAAAACAGGAAATAAATTTGTAACTAAATAATGTAGGTAGTCTTCGTTTGAGCCATTAAAGTCTTTTGGTTTAAGATGTGCAGCTAAACATGTAGCCACTAAGTCTGCAGCAGTTTCACTGTTACCACTATTTATAGCACGCAGCATTTTAATTTCTTCTTCCACAGATAAACCATATCCACTTTTAACTTCAATAGTTGTTACCCCCAATTGTAAATGTTTATTCGCATTTTTAATTACAATTTGGGTTAATTCCTGCTCGGTACATTTTCTAGTTTGTGTAACAGTATCCCAAATACCTCCACCCGACTGGGCAATTTCTAAATAGGAAACCCCAGCATTTCGGAGTGCAAAATCACGTGCTCTATTTCCACCAAAACAAATATGGGTGTGACAATCGACATAACCTGGAACAGCAACATAAGCACCATTAAGTTCTGTAATCATTGCTTTTGGATAAGCAGCTAATAATGCATCCCATGTATCAACTGCCTTAATGGTACCATCTTCAATAGCAATACCTGCATTTGAAATTAGAACTAGGTCGTTATCGCTAATATGCCCTCTAAGTGGCAAATCCTGTAAACTCACTAATTGACTAATGGGTCCAATTAACTCCATGTTTTACGATTAAAACACAATGTAAGAATTATTCGAAAAAGCTTGCCAATAATCAATGGCAAAGTATTCAAGAATTAGCCCCTTTTTTTATTACGAATTAATTTAGGGCCATACCACAGCCAAAATCCTGTTGTACAAAATAAAAACAAAGCAACGCCCATTATTAAGGTGTACGTAAGTTTTATAGGCTCGCCTTTGGTATTAAAATATGTATCTAAAAAAGAAGCGTCATGAATATCCTCAATAAAATCAGATTTGCGCAGGTTTACCTGTAACACATTACCTGTGGCACCATCCAATTGCACTTCCCAATAATGTTTGGCATACACAAACTTAACAATACCCTTATCTTTTCGAATATCGATACGGTCCAAGTCAGTAGATAAAGTTTTATCAACCCGGTTTAACAGAACGCTGTCTGCTATTGTATGTAATGATGCAATGGGTTTCCAGACGGCCAAATTAGTGGAAGTTCCTTTAGTTGTTACAGGCAATAACCATCCATTCGTATTTTTTTTCCAGCCTAGTAAAGCACCTGTTATAGCAACAACAAAAAAGAAAATAAATAAAACAGCACCCATCATACGGTGCACTTTTCTAAATATTCTCAAAACAGTTACTTGCATCATTCAAAGTTATGTAAATCTGAAAGAATTGTAATGATTATGTGTTAGGCTAAAATTTAAAAATATTAAAAAAAGAAATATTAGACTGGGATAACTATATATCTATAGTTGGCAAATTATAGACCTCTAAGGCATCTACCGATGAAAATTATATAAAACCTACTAAAGAGCAGTGCCACGAATTATTAACGCTACTAAGAAACTACCTAATTAAGCATGATGCTTTAGGGGAATAATCAAACACATTTAGTATTTTTAAGTACACCTTAAAAATACTGTTATGCGTTTACGAGTAATTGCCATTTTGCTTAGCGTTATACCATTTGGACAACTATGGTCCCAGGCTCCAGCTTCAATCAAAGAATATAAAAAATCCTTTGTAACGTATCCATTTTCGGATCCGGATCCAATAGCTTCACAAACAGCTATATATCCTTATTATAGGTTTGATGGTTTCACCAATAAGCCAGTTAACAAATCATGGACGGTTGTAGAACTTGAAAACGATTATATCAAAGTATTAATTCTTCCAGAAATTGGCGGTAAAATTTGGACCGCCATTGACAAAACAACAGGCAAAGAATTTTTATACAACAATAAGGTTATTAAGTTTAGGGATATTGCTATGCGCGGACCTTGGACCAGTGGTGGTCTCGAAGCCAATTATGGAATTATAGGTCATACACCCAATTGTGCCACGCCCGTCGATTATACCACTAAAAATAATATTGATGGCAGTGTAAGCTGTTTTATAGGTGTGCTAGATTTATTAACTAGAACCAATTGGCAAATAGAAATTAACCTTCCTAAAAACAAGGCATATTTTACTACAAATTCTATTTGGAATAATACAACGAGTATTGGTCAACCCTACTACCACTGGATGAATGCAGGTATAAAAACAAAAGGGAATTTAGAATTTATATATCCGGGCACACATTATATAGGTCATGGTGGCGAGTATGCATCATGGCCAATCAACGAAACAAATGGAAAAAAAATTAATTTCTATGAAGAAAATAATTTTGGCACTTACAAATCATACCATGTTATTGGAAAACAAACCGATTTTTTTGGTGCTTATTGGCACGATGACAATTATGGAATGGTGAAATATGCCCCTTATGATAATAAAGCTGGAAAAAAGATTTGGATTTGGGGGCTATCACGACAAGGAATGATTTGGGAAAAAATACTCACAGATACCGATGGTCAATACGCTGAAATACAGTCTGGGCGGCTCTTTAATCAAAATGCAGCAAATAGTAGTTTAACTCCTTTTAAACATATTGAATTTGCTCCACACGCAACAGAAACTTGGACAGAATTTTGGTATCCAGTCAATAAAACTAAAGGGATTGTAGTAGCCAATGAGTTTGCTGCGCTAAATGTTCAAGAAGAGGCTGGCTGGCTTAAATGGTACTGCTCACCAGTTGCTTTTTTTAAGGATGATGTAGAAATTATTGTTGATGGAAAAATCCTACTATCAAAAACAATAAATGCAAAACCACTTCAAACAGTAACAGATTCCATCAAAATTGGATTTGGAAAACATAATATTTCTATTATACTTAAAAATCAACAACTAATTTGGAAAAATGATACAGCATTTAATACGCTATCAAGACCGCTCGAAGCCCCCAATAAGTTTGATTGGAGCAGCATAGAAGGTCTTGTAACACAGGGAAAAGAATTAATGGATCAAAAAATGTTTACAGAAGCGGAAGTAAAATTAACTGAAGCACTTTCAAAAGACCCCTATCATTTGAATGGGCTTATCAAAATGGCGGAACTACAAATACGTAACGGTAATTATGAAAAAGCATTTGAACTTTCAAAAACAGCTATTTCGATAGATGCCCACCATAGTGCAGCAAATTATTATTATGGCGTTAGTGCAAAAAATTTAGATAAAATCAGTGACGCTATTGATGGCTTTAGTTTAGCTACTATGGGTATAGAATACAAATCAGCGGCTTATACAGAATTAGCCATCATTCAGGCGCAAAATAAAAATTGGAGTAAAGTAATATATTATGCACAACAAGCCATTGATTATAATAAATACAATGCAGAAGCTACAACACTAAAAATTATTGGCAATGAGCAACTTGGCAAAAACGATATTGCTAAACAAGTACTCTCGCGGTTTGGAAAAGAACAACCACTTCAATTTTTTTATAAGTGGCTTAATAAAACTATGGTTTTAAAAAATGAATTGCCTGAAGAATCTATTTTAGAACTAGCATCATTTTACGCAGCAATAAAAATGAATGCAGAAGTGTCAAAAATTTTAGACTTACTGCCTGGTCATCCACTCGCTATGTATTGGAAAGCTTATTTAAGAAAAGATGATAAAATGGCTGCTATTTCACAATTAGAAAATGCAAATAAGCTTTCTACAACACTAATATTTCCATTTAGAACTTCATATATACCTATTTTACAATGGGCTGTACAAAACAGCACAAGCTGGAAACCCAATTATTATTTAGCCTTATTGCTACATGATAAAAACAAAAAAGCAGAGGCTCTGCAAATGTTAACAGCTTTAGGTACTACACCTACCGACGCTCATTTTTACGGGCTCCGTGCTCAATGGAATACGACCAACTTAATCACTAAAGAAGCGGATTTACAAAAAGCCATCTCATTAGATCCTGTTGGTTGGAGGTACTATAAACTACTTACTCAAATGTACATTCAAAATAAAGAATATGAAAAAGCACTTGCGCAGGTAGAAAAATTCAAGAAATCAAGTAGTCAAGAAAATTTTATTATGGATATGCTGTTGGCAAAATCTTTACTACTCAATAAAAAATACAAAGAATGTGATAAGTTACTTTCAAGCATGGAAGTCATACCATTTGAAGGCTCTACCGATGGAAGAGCTTTGTATTGGGAAGCAAAAATGATGCAAGGTGTTGCAGCACTAAAAGAAAAAAATTACAAAAGTGCTATTCAATTTATAAACGAAGCGCAAGAATGGCCAGAAAATTTAGGTGCTGGTAAACCCTATGATGCAGATATAGACAACCGCTTAGAAAAGTATCTTCAATATATATGTTTTAACGCACTAAACCAATCAGACAGTGCGCAATCATTATTAAATAAGATCACCTCATTTAAGCCTGGTATATACAATACGATAAGAAATTTTCAACCAGCCAATCATTTAATTACCAAATGGGCTTATGAAATAAAAAATGAGAAGTTTAATTGGAATGAATGGATGCAAACACAAATAAATAAATTTCCTCAATTTAAAGAAACGTTTAACTGGGTATTAAGCAAAGCCAATAATAGTGCGGAAAATAGCAATACCACCGAAGATCCTTGGATGCGCGTGATTCAAGAAGTGATGAACACAACTAGCGCTAACAAATATGATGCCTATATTTTTATTCAAAAACCAGAAAGAAGAAATGAACAAACAAACTGGGAGCTGGTTTGGGAAGATAATTTCAATAAAGGTTATTTAGATACAACCCATTGGAGTAAAATAGGTTTGTTTTCTACCCCAAAATGGAAAATGCCCAAAGAAAAATGGAGAGATAATACAGGCTGTTTTAGATATATCACAGACACCGATGACAGGGTTGTACAATTTGATGCCGATAATATCTTACTAAGAGGTATCGTAAATAATGATACCATTAATGGTGATCCACGCCCTATGCTTACCGGAGGCATTTATAGTTATAATAAATTTGCTTTTCAATACGGACGCATCGAAGTGCGCGCCAAATTGGATCCGGCGAATGGTGCATGGCCAGCTATTTGGATGCTTTCCGAAAAAGATACTTATCCAAATCAAAACAATGGGGAGATGGATATTATGGAAAGGCTAAACTATGATAGTTTTGCTTATCAGACAACACACAATCATGCTACCATAACACTAAAGCAGGAAACGCCTAAAAAATTCAACACCGGAAAAATTAATCCTAGCGGTTATAACACGTATAGTGTTAGTTGGTACCCCGATAAATTAGTGTACGCGATTAATGGCATTGAAACCATTACCTATCCAAAAGTTGCAGGAGCGGGCACCTATCAGTGGCCTTTTGACCAGCCCTTTTACTTAATCATTGATCAGCAATTAGAGGGTAGCTGGCCTGGCAAAGTGACCAATTTAAAAGAGCTGCCCATTAATATGACAGTAGATTGGGTGAGATTATATCAATAATTTATATATAATATTGATTATCAATAAATTATTTCAAATCTAGTAAGTCAAGTTAACAATTTGATAATATTGGCTACTTCCGCATTGGTTTCATTTTCAGGACCTTCGTAACCAATTTATTAAACAAAAATTTGTTATGGACTTTAACTCAATTTTCAAGGTGTTCTTACCAAAAGATCGTGTGTTTTATCAATTATTTGAAGAAGTAGCCGAGCACGTACATGAGATGGGTGTTAAACTCAAGGAAATGGTGAATGAAGCAGATCCAGATAAGAGAGCGAGTATCCTAGCTCAAATTGAAAACTTAGAGCATACTAATGATGATTTAACCCATAACATTTTTACAGAACTAGGTAGAAATTTTATCACTCCTTTTGATCGAGAAGACATTCACTACCTAGCTACATCATTAGATGATATTGCAGATTATATTTATGCTTCTGCAAAAAAGATCAATTTTTATAAAATCAATCCCAACGACTTAGGTATTCATAAGTTAACGGAACTCATTTTACAAGGTACCATCGAAACAAAAAAAGCAGTGCTAGGTCTTCGCGATATGAAAAATATCAAGGATATGACAGACGCTATGATTAAAGTAAATAGTATCGAAAATCAAGCAGATGATGTTTTTGATATGAGTATCGAAAAACTATTTGAACAAGAAAATGATTTTAAGATCATTATCAAAAAGAGAGAAATCTATCAGGTACTTGAAATTGCCACAGATAAAATCGAAGATGTATCCAACGTTATTGAATCAATTATTATCAAGTACGCTTAATTAAAGTATAATGAGTTTATTAATTGTCATTATCGCATTAGCGTTAATATTTGACTACATCAATGGATTTCACGATGCAGCAAACTCAATTGCAACAGTCGTTTCAACAAAAGTATTAACACCATTTCAGGCAGTATTGTGGGCGGCACTATTTAATGTAGTGGCCTTTTTTATATTTAAAGACCATGCTGTAGCCAACTCAATTAGTAAAACAGTTTATAAAGAATTTATTACGCTCCCCGTAATTTTTTCTGGATTACTAGCAGCCATTTTTTGGAACCTGCTTACTTGGTGGTATGGTATTCCTTCATCATCATCACATACACTCATTGGTGGATTTGCTGGAGCTGCGATTGCGCATGCATTATTAGAAAAAGGCCTCAATTTCCCTTGGTCTAAAATTGTAGATAGTCATACTATTTTAATGACCGTATTTTTTATTTTCTTGGCGCCTATAATTGGCATTATTATTTCGGTCTTTATTACGGTTGTTACCATTATGCGCAACCTTTGGATTCGTATTGCAATCATCATAGCTGTTACATTAGGAACCGCACTATTATTTGATAATTTTGAGAATAATAAAATGAATGAAAACGTTCAAAAATTTTATGGTATTGATAAATACACCAAAGAAATTGCTGCTTTAAACGAAGAACTAGCAGGCAATAAAAATGCTGAATTAGAAGCTAAACTGAAAGAAACACAAGAAAAATTAGACAAAGCTACTATTTATTATACGCATGTTAAACCACTTATTAAGGATTTTGATAATTCAAGCGCTAATGCAATTGCTAAAATAGCAAATGAAAGCGGATGGCTTAATAGTGCAGCTGTAAGCAAAATTAAAGACGCTGTTAGAAACGCAAACGACTTCCTAGTTTTAGAATCTAAAGCTCCATCAGATAAGGCAGCTAAAGTCGAGTACGATATTGCTAAACGTAAAACAGAGGACTATAAAGGACCACTAAAATTGTATTTAGCAGGAACCATTTCTGTAGACTCCGCAATTACAGCCGTAAATGCTATTTATCCAATAAAGCCCCAAAACATAGAAAAGGTTAAGAAAAAAATTAAGGGCTTTAATATCGAAAAATCATTTGCTTCAGAAATTGACAAAGCAGACAATTCTATGATTGTTTATGGCATTTTGATATCTTCGTTACTGTTTATTCTAATTTACCTCTACGTAGAAAAAATTAAAACACCAACTGCATATACAGTGGCTAATATGTTTAAGAAACTACAACTTTTTAGTTCAGCTGCATTTAGCATAGGACATGGTGGTAATGATGCTCAAAAAGTTATGGGTATAATTGGAGCTGCTCTAATAGCAAGTGGAAGCATTCAAGATTTTGGTCAATTACCTAGTTGGGTTCCTGTTGCATGTTATTTAGCTATTGGACTTGGTACTATGAGCGGTGGATGGAAAATTGTAAAAACAATGGGCTCTAAAATTACCAAAGTTACACCTCTAGAAGGGGTTGCAGCAGAAACAGCCGGTGCCTTTACCCTATTTTTTACAGGACAAATGGGTATTCCCGTTTCTACCACGCATACCATTACTGGTTCCATTATTGGAGTAGGTGCTACAAAAAGGTTAAGTGCTGTAAGATGGGGTGTAACAACCAATTTATTATGGGCTTGGGTACTTACCATTCCGGTAAGTGCTACACTTGCTGCGATCACTTACTTTATTGTTACCTTATTTGTAAAATAGTCTAAAACTTAGGACACTTAAGCTTAGACGCTTTGCTTTTGTTGTCCAAAATATAAATGAGTGAAATCTCTGATGACTGGTAAAATCTGGAGGAAGCAATGGTGTTTGTGCCGCCTACATCATAGGTGAATCCAGCTCTAATTTGATTCCATTCGAGTCCTACATAGGGTATCATACATTCTTTAATTCGGCTCCATAAACCTGCATATACTTCTATGCCATTTTCTGATCCAAGGTAATAACTAAGGGCGCCGCCAAGGATGAGCTCGTTTGTAAGCCCTTGCTTTTGATATTGGAAACTGGTATGTAATGACGCTGCATTTGATAATGAAAAATAAGCACCGCCATGCAAATTAATCCGGCTGTTTGTAAAATAGGTAGGTGTAATAAATCCTACGGTAGGTTTTGCAAAATGATAATAAGAAGCGCCTACATAAAAAATATTATTATCGGAAGTAGAGCCTGTATATAAAATTCCAGCATTGATATCGGTGGTATTTTTTGTAAAATTATTTCCAAGAATCATCTCTGCAGAAGTACCCGTAAATCCACCAGCGCTCAATTGATCTTCAAAATTTGCTTTTAATGGATCAAAACGGTACATACTATAATTGACCTGAAAACCAAGCGCAATAGAATGATTGGCATTTTCATCAAGTGCTTTACTATAACTTACCGATGCTGCTATGTTATTATCATTGAGTAATTTATTGCCGCTCTGATCCGATAAAATTAATAATCCTACACTCAATTTATCATCATCTCTAATATACTTTTTTAAAATAGGGGCATCCAGCGATAATGTTTTTGTTGCATAGGCATTATTAAATTCAGGCAACTGTGTTCTACTGTTTAAAGCTGCTCTTAACGAGCCGCTGAAATTTCCAGTATTGGCAGGATTGATGGTTAAGGGTGATGCAAAAAATTGAGAGAAGTGTGGGTCTTGGGCATATGAATGCACAAAAACAAATAACACAGCTATAAATAAAAATGTTTTTCTCATGTTACTTATCTTAAGACACTAATATTTCCTTTATGAATTTCTAATTCACCGCTTAGCAGTTCAATAACAATTTGATACACATAGGTACCCTGTGCTACGAGCTGACCATTGTAATAACCATTCCATCCAAAATTGATATCGTTGGTTTTACCGTTTGTTTTTTCAAACATTTTTTGACCCCATCTATTAAATACCTGAAACTGTTTCACCTGCTTCACATCTTTACCTGCAATCACATAAAACACATCATTTAAGCCATCGCCATTAGGAGAAAATGCATTGGGAAGTGCAATATGCGACCTATAATATGCATTTACCTGCAGCGTTGCAGAGTCTTTACAAAACAGTGCTGTCGTTCCTACAATTTTAAATAACCCATTGACATTGGTGGTTAACACAGGCGTCAAACAACCCGTACAACTAAGCCCTTGTGTTGGTGTCCAAACAATGGTAGTTGCTTTATCGCCACTATTTATGGGCTGTAATGTTGTAGGCTCGCCTCTGTATACATCAATTTGTGTAGGATTAAAACGAATTGAAAACGGAACATACGCAATACTTACTTTATTATTTGCGGTATTTGTTTCAAATGGTACAAGTCCACTATTTAAATAGGCAACTACATTTGTTACATCTTGATTGCGCACAATATGTGTTATAGTTGCGCAGTTGCCAGCAAATGATTGACTACTAACAATCCATCCCGAACCTAAAAATTTACTATTGGGAAGTGTACTGTCTCTATCAAAATAGCGAATGTGAGTAGGCTTATACAAACTCGTGTAGTGGTTATCTAAACACACCGTGCTTGTTATTTGTAAACTATCGCTTTTATAACAACGAACATTTAAATTATTGATTGATAAATCAACCGGAAACACTTTAATATCTGCAAATGTGGAATCTTCGCAACCAAATACACTGATAGCGGTTGCTTTAACAAGGGATGTGTCAATTACAGATAATACTGGATTTGAACAAGTAGTACAACTCAACAAGCCTTTACTAGACGACCATTTAATTGACGCTAATTTATCTGGCGCAGTACTATCTTTGATAGTAAGCATTGTATTCACGCGTACGGTTGTGTCTTTTGGAAAAAGAAGCAATTTAAATTTAAAGTCTTTTCTATTTGTTCTATTATTAGCCTCATTTAATTCTGCAACACTGTTTTCTTCATCAAATACAAGTGAAATAGAGTCTAAATTTAAACGTGGTGCTTTTACAATATGGGTATATACTTTTTCGCACTTACCTAAAATTATTTGATCGGTAGCAAAACTATTGAGCATTTTTATTGGACCTGGAACGGACTCATAACGATCATAAAAATTAACGGAAACACCTGCTGGTATAGTATCGTAACCATTGTTACGTACACCAAATACAACCCGAACACTATCCTTTTTATAACAACTTACACTGTAAATATTAATTTGTCCATCAGCAGCAGGATTGTCTACTTTTAAAGTATAGATTGGAGAATTACTAATACAAGCACCGGCACTAGCCACTAGCCTTATCTTATAACTTCCTGGTTTTAAAAAATCGTATAATAAATTATTACTGGTAGATACCATTTGTTCGTTGGCGCCTAACTCATCAGATACATACCAGTTGTAGGCTGTAGCGCCATAAGATTTATTGA
>JBIIZN010000141.1:0-3196 GCA_044346275.1 Sediminibacterium sp. | reverse complement strand
GCGTTAAGGGGGGCGTTGCTATCATACGTTTATTAGTTCGATTTTGTTCGAAAGTAGGGTTCTACTCGAATGTACAGGCTGAACAATAAACAAATCCGCCTGTGCAGGACGCAAAGATAGGCAAAACCCTATAATTGTGTGTAATTACAATTAATTTCTAGGTCTACTTTTTCGGTAACAGCGCTTGCATCTATCTTAAAATCTGACATATTGATGCTCATAGTGGCAGTAGCGGCAATTTTACCTTTACCAATAGTTAAGATTGCAGAGGTTTGAACGGGTTTTGTTACACCATGCATGGTTAAAGTTCCAACAACTTTGGCTGTATACTTGCCCTCTTTACTGAGGTCAATGCTTTTTATATTTTGAATGGTACCCGTAAAACTTGCCCTTGGATATTTTTCGCTCTCTACATATTCCTCATTAAAATGCGTTTGCATTTCGGCGTACTTAAATTGAAATCCTTTAAATAGTAAACTAAAACGAATATCTCCCGTCGCGCTTATTTTACTGGATACTTCGTTGTTTATAGCGCTCACATCTGCGTCGGTGGGAGATGCAAATTTGATACTTCCTTTTTTTGTGCTAAAACTTACAATGGTATCTTTTTGAACTGGCTCAACATTTGCTGTTACTCTTTTTGTGGTGTCTATTTTACCTTTAAATAATAGTACCGCTTCATTAATTACAATATTATTATCTTCTGGAAAATAACCCGCACAAATTCCTTTGTAAGCTATACTATCAAAGGGCTGTAACTGATCTTGTAAAGCGCTAAATGCAACGGTAATGCTGCCTGTATGTAGGTCATTTTCAATATTTATTACCCAGTTACCCGCTTCATTTTTTGAGGCTTCTTTTACAATGCCGGAGAGTTCTAATACTTTATCGTTGTATTGACTACTTGCCGTTTTTTCATTTTGTTTGAAAGCATCTAGTAATGCATTGATTTCAGATTTTACGGCTATTTCATTGTTTATGTTACGGTGTGGTTTGTGGTATACCCACCATGCAAATCCTGCACCAGCAATCACCACAATTGCAATGAACCCAGCGGTATATTTTAACCAAGCTTTCATACTCTATTATTTATTTTACGTATTGACCCACAGGTAGCCTGTTGGTAATACTTCTAGCAAGTGTCATTTCATCTGCGTATTCTAATTCACCACCAAAAGCAATACCTCTGGCAATGGTGGTTACCTTACAACCACTGGTTGCTATCTTTTTTTGGATATAATAGATGGTTGTATCACCCTGAATGGTAGGGTTGAGGGCAAAAACAATTTCTTCGGCACCCTCTTTTTCAATTCTAGTAACAAGTGATTCAATATTTAATTGCTCAGGTCCAATACCATCTAAAGGTGAAATAATTCCGCCGAGCACATGGTAAGTGCCGTTAAACTGTCCGGTACTTTCTATAGCAATTACATCTCTAATATTTTCAACAACACAAATGATGTGTTGGTTGCGGGCGCTATTGGAACAAATAGAACAAATATTGCCATCGCTAATATTGTAACAGCGCTGACAAAACTTGATTTCATTGCGCATTTTAGTAATGGTATCCCCAAACATGGTAACATCTTCTGCGTCTTGCTTTAGTAAATGCAATACTAAGCGTAGCGCTGTTTTTTTTCCAATCCCTGGTAGTTTGGAAAATTGTGCCACTGCATTTTCAAGTAAGGATGAAGGTAGTTGCATAGTTTGTTTTTTACCAAGTAAGCGTTATTTCATTGTCCCAATTATTACGCACTGAAATAGGCTTTGGAATTTCTATAACAATTTCTGGTTGTCTTTTGTTGAGTTTAAAAGAACCCGTATCCCAGATACCATTTTTATTGGCATCAAAAAGTATCCTGAGTTCGTAACTGCCCGGCTTGTATCTTTTAATAACGAGTTGATTGCTTGTAAGTGGGTAGCTATTAATAATTTGGTCTCTTTCAATAATTTGCAAAACGGGGTGGCGTGTTGTATCGATGTTAGGAAACTTAAATTTGATAAGTCCGTAGTCGTTTTCTTTTTTGGTGTAAAAAGATAAGGTATCCGATTTTGAAGTGGTATTGCCAAGACTATCTGCAACAAAACCCTTTGCTAGTATGAGTTTGAAGGGTTCTCCAGCTGGCCAGTTGTTGCCAATACTTAGTTTTGTAGCAGCGCTATCTAGTGAAAGGCTATAGCCTTCTTTGCGTATGAAATTGGTGTCAACTAGTTGTATCGCTGCCGAATCTTTAATACTAACTTTTTTTGCAAAAGTTATTTCTAGTGGCCCTAATAAATCTTGCTCGCCATTGTTAAACGTTACATTATATTTTAAACGCTTGTCTTCTTTGCTGTCTTTACTACTGCTACTTGCGTATATCTTTTTTTCTATTTTTTTAAATTCTTCAAAAGCGTATATCGTGTCTGCTTTTGTTTTTTCAGACACTGTTACGGGCGCGTTTAAAAAACCAAAATAATTAGTGCTATCGTCATACTTCCTAGAAAAATTTGTAGGAATTATATAGGCTGCATATTTTCCAGGTGCAAGGTTTCTAAAACTAAAATTGCCTTTGCCATCAATACGAGCATAATACCTTGGTGTGTTTTTATAAATAGACGTGTCATTTAAATTATTGTGTAGAACAACAATGAGGGTGCTGTCTACTTTTCCGGTAGCGGCTACAACTACATGCCCATTATAATTACCGTTGTCAATGGTGTTACCTGTAGAAAAAATAAATCTAAAACCCTTCGCTACATTTGACTCGTTCACATCTACTAACGCTTTTCCAAAATCTAGTGTGTAAGTGGTATTTTCCTCTAGAGAGTCTTTAAACTTAATGGTAACGTTTTTAAGTTTATAGTCGATAATGGGGTTGTTTTTGACGGTAGGGGAAACAATCAAATTTTCTTGTAAGCCCTGCAGGGTAACAAACTCATTAAAACTGAGTAGGAAGTTTTTGGTGCGCACATTGGTAGCGGAGTCTTTGGGTAAGGCAACCACGAGTGTTGGCGGCAAACTATCTCTAGGGCCACCACCTGGTGGAATTATATTGGCACAACTCGTTATGTATATGCTAATGAGTGCTAGAAGGGCGCCCACGCCAATTGATTTAACCATCTTTTTTATTGAAAACGCAAACATAGGCTAATCTCCAGATTCGTCTTGCGCTTCATTTAATTCATGAAGCGCAATAGATATCTTATTTGTTTT
>JBIIZN010000140.1:0-3200 GCA_044346275.1 Sediminibacterium sp. | reverse complement strand
CCACATTACACCGATCAAATGGAAATGTTTACGCGTCAGCAAACAAAAAAGATGACGCTCAATAAAGCAGAAGTGTACAAAAATGCCAAAAGCATTTACCATCCGCAGTAAAGGCCTACTGCAAAAAGGCTGCTAGATGTGATGCGATTTGTTTGGTTTCAATAATAAAACCATCATGCCCATAATTAGAATCGATTTCTACCAAAGCTGCAGCCGGTAAATGAGCTGCCATAAATCGCTGCTCTTCTAATGGACATAAAATATCACTTTTAATTCCAATAATAAGTGTTGGAATTGTAATGCTATTTAGAACTTGGCCTACATCCATGCTTCTTCCTCTGGATACATTATGGCTATCCATAGATTTAGTGAGCAACCAATAAGAATGAGCATTAAATCTTTGAACGAGCTTGTCACCTTGGTAATTGATATACGAAGCCGCTTTGTAACCATCTATTTTTTCTGAATCAGGATCAGTTTGTGACTCCTTAAAAATTTGATAATTACGGTAGGTTAACATACCAATGGCACGCGCGGCTTTTAACCCGGCATTACCAGCATTTGCATCCATATTTTTAAATGTTGCATCTGCTTCAATCGCTAAACGTTGGGCCTCATGAATGGCAACACCCCATGCACTCTCCGAAGGCGATGTTGCAATCAAAAATAATTTTTGAATAATTGCAGGTTCAAGTAGCGCCCATTCAAGCACTTGATATCCACCCATACTTCCACCCATTAAAAGTGCAATAGACCTGATACCGAGGGCTTCTCTTAAATTAACATGCGCCTTTACCATATCCCTGATGGTTACAGCAGGAAAATAAGAATAGTAGGGAGCACCCGTATTTGGATTTTCGGTTAATGGCCCAGTAGAACCATAACAAGAGCCAATAATATTTGCACAAACAATAAAATAATCCTGCTCATTAATGAGCCCATCATTTCCTATTAAACCCTTCCACCAATCCCTCGCGTCCGCATTTGCTGTTAATGCATGACACACCCATACTACATTGGTACCAGCTGCATTAAGCGTTCCATAGGTATGGTAAGCAATGGTTAAGCTAGGTAACACCTCGCCACATTCTAAAACGAACGGCTGTTTGTATTTCAGGTATTGGATTTGAGACTGCATGTGACACAAAATAACTACACTTTAATCACTAGACATAAAATATTTTAGAAAGCGAGTGGTGGTAGCTAGTTCACGAACCTTACCTTTGTTGCAAAGTACACAATACCACTATGTCAAAGCCGCAAACAGACGCCATAAGAATTAGAACTACGCAAACAAATGAAATGGAACATAGTAGTCCACTTTATTTGACGAGCAGCTTTTGTTTTGATGACGCCGAAAGTATGCGCGCTGCTTTTGCCGATGAAACCGATGACAATATCTATAGCAGATTTAGTAATCCAAATGTGCAAGAATTTACTGATAAAATTTGCGCGCTAGAAGGTGCCGAAGCTGGTTACGCAACTGCTTCTGGTATGAGTGCTGTTTTTGGCTCCTTTATGGCGCTATTAAAAAAAGGCGATCATTTACTTTCTTGTAGTTCTATTTTTGGGAGCACACATACCGTGATTGCAAAATACTTACCTAATTATGGCGTCGACACATCTTATGTGTTAGCCACTGCTACAGAAGCGGAGTGGGAAGCTGCCATTACACCTGCTACAAAAATGATTTATCTAGAAACACCTACCAACCCAGGTCTAGATATTTTAGATATAGAAATGATTGGCAGCGTTGCAAAAAAACACAACATCATTTTAAATGTAGACAACTGTTTTGCAACCCCTGTAAACCAGCGTCCCATAGACTTTGGTGCCGATTTAGTGGTGCACTCAGCAACAAAATGGATAGATGGACAAGGTCGTGTATTAGGTGGTATCGTAGTGGGTAAAAAAGAACTGATCAAAGATATTTATTTGTTTTGCAGAAGCACAGGGCCTGCACTTTCCCCATTTAATGCTTGGCTTTTAAGCAAGAGTATCGAAACATTAGATGTGCGCATGGAAAGACATGCATCCAATGCTTTATTTATTGCAGAAGCCCTCGAAAATTATGCAGCCATTGCAACACTGCGCTATCCTTTTTTAGCAAGTCATCCACAACATGCAGTTGCTAAAAAACAAATGACAAATGGTGGTGGCATTGTTTGCTTTGAATTAAAGGGCGGACTAGAAGCTGGTAAAACATTTTTAAACAACTTAAAAATGTTGTCGCTCACCGCTAACCTTGGAGACACTAGAAGTATTGCTTCTCACCCCGCAAGCACTACGCACGCAAAATTATCGGAGGCAGAAAGACTTGCCGTAAACATTACACCCGGACTCATCCGTATTAGCGTAGGACTAGAACACAGAGACGATATACTTGCAGATATTACAGGAGCGCTTGCAGCTATTTAGCCACGTACTGTATACCTCCCAAAATATGAATTAGAAACAAGGGATCTTCATATGATTCGTTGGTATGCCCAAGCTCAGTATAAAAAGCTTTTCCTCCATCAAATTTGTGGTACCAAGCCATTGGATGTGAAGCCCCCATTTCACCACCTTCATACGACTTTTCATCAATGGTCATAAGAATATGTAAACCAGGTTGCATGTCTTTAAAATTATACCACTCATCAAAACGTTTCCACTGCGCTGGTAAATGTTTGGTAGATGCATGTTTACCATCTAATACATTTAATACCGCTTCTTGTTGCCTCGGATGACTTTTAAAATAACCCCCAACTAATTGATTGTACCATGGCCATCCATACTCTGTGTCGGTAGCGGCGTGTATTCCTACAAAGCCTCCCCCATTATTAATATATTTTTTAAATGCCGCTTGCTCCTGATCGTTAAAAACATCGCCGGTAGTGCTCATAAATACAATGGCATGATACGTATCTAAATCTGGTTGTAAAAAAGAAGCCGACTCAGAAGTCGTATCTACTTGCATACTGTTAGCCTTGCCTAATTTTTGAATGGCCGCAACAGCCACTGGAATAGAACTATGATAGAACCCTTTGGTTTCAAAAAACACCAATATTTTAAGCGGCTTTGGAGCATTAATCCGCACCGAAACGCCTGCTAAAACACTAGAAGCAATTACGAGAAATGCTATGATTAAAAGGTTTGATTTATTTTTCATAAATAACGTTTGAAAATTACTTAAATTGAACCCTAATGTATGAAAAACG
>JBIIZN010000056.1:0-10798 GCA_044346275.1 Sediminibacterium sp. | reverse complement strand
TGTGGTTAGTTTTACAACCGCTGCTGCGCCCCTTACTGTAGGTAGTGTTTATGGAGGCGGTATTGTTTTTTATATTTTACAAAGCGGAGACAATGGATATGATGCGAACGTTCAACATGGTTTAATTGCACCTTTTAATTCTATCTCTCGACAATCAACCAATCCTTTGCCTCCAATCGTAGAATCGCAAATTGGTTTAAATGCAGCAACAATTTCTGGAGCTACAAGTGATGGCACACTTTTTGGAAAGACAAATACAGATGCAATTATTGCAAATCAAGGTTCGACAGGTACCTACGCGGCTTTATATTGTCGTAATTATGCTAATCCAACATCAAAAACATTTAATTCAGTCGCTTATACATTTCCAGTTTATAATGATTGGTATATGCCAAGTATTGTGGAGCTAAATAAGTTTAGGGCTTATGTTTGGAGTCTACATCCATCACGAGGAAGTTATACTAATTACGGAGGTACTTTAATTTATTATAACGGTACTTCAGGTAACGGAAATGATTATGCTTGGGGCAAGTATTTAAGTTCAACAATGACAGGACAGCGCTACAAGCTTTACTATTTAGAATCAGGAAATGAGGATGGATCTGCCGCCTATAATGGGTGGACGGAGTTTGATAGATTAGTGGTAATGCCAATAAGATCTTTTTAAAAATTAAATGAAAAAACTTCTCACGATATTATTCATCTTCTCTGCATTAATTTCTTATGCACAAAACAACCTTGATAAAATTACTGGGTTAAGCAGTACCGCTGCTTCTGTAGCTTATTCCTTAAGGCAATTAAGTACGAGCTATACGGGACCATTGGTGAGAATTTACGTGGGAACTTCTTATTACGATGTATATCCGGATGCGAGCAACAAAATTTTTAGTTTAAGTTCTAGCATTTCAGCACCCATCGTTTCTTACAATGCAGTCGTTTCAGTACCCAGTGCGAATGTACTTAGCTCAATCATTACAGCAGGAACCACAAATGCCACTGTAGCGATTTGGTATGATCAAAGTGGGAATGGGGTGAATGTACTCACTAGTAGTACCACAACAGGTCCGAAAATTATTTCTTCTGGAAATATTCGATTGATGAATGGTAAACCAACAATTAATTTTTTTGGCGCACAAACGTCGCCCACGCCTAGCGCATTAATTTCTCAAAATACTGTAAATTATAGTACACAACAATCAGCAACTGTAAACGCTGTTGTGCAAAACGTAGGTAGTACCAGTAATATTTCTGGTATTTATTCAACTGGAATATCTGGCGGTTGGGGCTTAAACTATGATCAAACCAATGGGTATTGGCTTGATGGGAATGGGTGTAATCAAGCTAAATCTGGAGCTCCATCTACAACAGCAAAAATAGTAACTGGATTTATGAATAAATCCGACAATAGCACAAGTATCTATGAAAATAGTGTGCAGAAAGGAACGAGGACAATTTCATGTCAAATCACAAATGGGACTGCAGATAAAATTTGCATCGGACTTAGGGCAGAAAATGGTGGGAACCGGAAATTTGATGGTAACATCTCTGAGGTAATTCTTTTCCCAACTCTTTTATCATCTGCAGATCAAGGGTCACTAGAAACCAATCAAACACAAACTTATTTTGGTCCTGCTGTAACCATTGCCTCCAGTGCATCTGGTGCTGTTTGTGTGGGCACATCGGTAACCTTCACAGCAACTACCTATAATTTCACGAGTACGCCTACCCTTCAATGGTATAAAAATGGAACAGCCATTTCTGGTGAAACAAATGCTACTTATACAAGCACTGCTTTAAGTAATAATGATGTGATATCAGTAAGTGCTACTCCTGTAAGTGTATCTGCAACTACTGTAACAAGTAATTTAATTGCAAATTTAGATGCTGGCAATAGCAGTAGTTACAATGGATCTGGGAATACTTGGACAGATTTAACTGGGAATGGTAATAATGTTGCTTTAACCAATACTGGATATTCAACAGTTAACGGAGGAGGTATTGCTTTAAATACCAACGGGTACGGTACACAAACTTTATCAAGTCCACCTTTTAATGGCGACTTTACTTGGAGTACAATTTTCAAATACAATGATGGGAACTGGGATTGGATTTATAACGTTGGGGGATATAATGGTTTAGTATTAACAGCACTTGGTAAGCCTGCATTAAGCTGGGGAGGTTGGTTTAATAATAAGATTGATGCAGGTGCAGAAGCAACATTGACAAATGGCAATTACTATATGTTAACTTTTGTCAGAACTGGAAATGCAATATCCTGTTATCTACAAGCTAGCCCATATGGAGTTGGAAGTAATGTTTCTGGTAATATATCCTTAGTATCTCCACTAATTGGCAAGGGGCCGGGCGGGGAAGCTTGGCAAAACGGTATTGTAAATCTTATATTATTATACAATAGAGCATTGACACAAAGTGAGATTACTCAAAATTATAACACTTATGCTGCTAGGTTTGGATTTAGTGCTGCAGCCATTTCTTCTAATTCGATTACCGCATCCATTACAGGTTCTACTCCCGCACTCGCCATCACAGGTGATGGCTGTGTAAATAAAACTACACTAACCACTCCTGCGGGAGCCTCCGCATATGCTTGGCTCAAAGACAATGTAGCGATTTCGAATACAAATTCGAGTAACTATACACCCACAACAGCGGGCGTTTACAAAGTTCAAGTAACGAGTGGATCTTGTTCTACTACTTCAACTGCTACTACCATTTATACTTGTGGCAGGACCGCAAATGGTCAGATGTCTATTCTAGAAACTTCTACCACTTTGGTAAGTAAAGAGGGAGCTTTAAATAATGGAAATGGGGTAGATGATAGGGGATTACTCTTAACAAAGCCATGGGCTTATGGAACTGTGATTTCTCCATACACTTCAAAAGTTTGGATGGATAGAAATTTAGGTGCTACACAAGTAGCCACAGGTGTTAATGATGTTGCATCTTATGGGGATTTATACCAATGGGGAAGAGCAACGGATGGAGGGCAACTTAGAACAGCTCCACAGAATTCTACAAGATTAACTGACATTTCATCAAGAAGCACCAATTCGATTAGTGCTCAACCTTGGACATCACAAGCAGATTGGAATTCACAAACAGGAGGTGTTTGGAATGTTCAACCTTGGAATACTACAGACGGGGGCGTAAACAATCCTTGTCCAAATGGATTTAGAGTGCCTACTGCTTCAGAATGGAACGCTGAGTTAAATGGAATGATCGCTGCGGGCATAGTAACGAATAGCTCTTCCGCAACTAATATTGCAACAGGTGCCTATGCCTCTTTTCTTAAAATCTCACAAGCGGGGGTCATTGAAGGAGGTGGTTTTTCAGGCACGGTACTCACTACTAAAACTGTTTTTTGGACAACGGATCGATTAGATAGCTTTAGTGCAAAGGAAATACGGTTTTGGCCTACTCAAGGTGTTTACCAAAATGCAAACTGGTATAGTTTCAGGTATTCTGTAAGGTGTATTGCAAAATAATTTAATTGAAAAAACTCTTAACCATATTATTATTTCTAACCGCATTTATTTCTAATGCACAAACAGTAAATATTACTTCAAGTGCATCTGGTGCTGTATGTTCAGGAACCAATGTATCATTTACTGCTAATGCAACTGGTTTTACAAATCCTTCTTATCAATGGTATGGAAATGGAACTGCAATTTTGGGAGCTACATCCTCCACCTATTCTTCTACAAGCTTAACAAATGGAGTGCAAATAAATGTAAAAGTAACTGAGGGTTATAGTGAAGGGGCGATCGTTACGGATGGATTGCGTTTTAACTTAGATGCTGGAAATAGTGCTTCTTATTCTGGGACGGGACCAACTTGGAATGATTTAAGTGGCAATGGGAATCATGGGACATTATCAGGTGCCACACTACCAACATATAGTTCAGATAACGGAGGCTGTTTTGTATTCAATGGATCAACCAGTAACGTTAATTTAAATAAAAATGCTACTGCAATAGGTATTTACGATAATTCTTACACGGCAGATGCTTGGGTTTATCCCACTGACTTAGGTGGTGATCGGGGGATGTTTGGCGATGAGGTATCAGCAAATAGGCAAGGTCTTCATCTAATTTTTAGAGGTGGCACCATTCATCAGGGCCATTACTCTTCAGATGCAAATATAGGTTCAGTTACAGCCAATAATTGGTGGCATATTGTGTTTACATTCGACAAAGCCACTGGTGCGACTAAAATGTATAAAAACGGAGTAGATCAAGGCAGCTCCGGAACGATTGGAACTTATATTGGAACATCAAATATACATTTAGGGCAAGCATACGGGAATACAGGGTTTTTCCAAGGAAAAGGTGCCGTGTATAAAATGTATAATCGAGTTTTATCAAGCACTGAGGTCACAACTAATTACAACGCCCTTAAAAACCGCTTCGGTGCAACTGCGGTAAGTTCTACTCCTATAACAATTACTGTGAATGCAGGACCAGCTATTCCAGTAATTACAATTACTGGGGACGCATGTGTGAATAAAACCACCTTAAGCACTCCCGCAGGGTTAACTGCCTATGCTTGGCAAAAAGACAATGTAGCTATTCCCGGTGCAAATGTGAGAACATATGCTCCTACAACAGCTGGCGATTACAAAGTTCAAGTAACGAATGGGTCATGTACCAATACTAGCACAGTAACTACTATTTATGCCTGTGCTAAAACACCAGAAGGAAAGATGTTACCCATTACATCTTCGACAACTATGGTAGCCACTTCAGGTGAAATAAGTAATAAAAATGGTGTGGACGAAAGAGGACTAATTTTAACTAACTCGGTCACACCTATCACAAATGGCTTAATGTTATATTTAGATGCAACTAAGTCAGCTTCTTATGGAGGTACAGGTTCGACATGGAATGATATAAGTGGGCAATTGCCTGCTGGGTCAGCTACCTTAGTGGGTAGTCCTCCCTTTAGTTCAGGTAGCTTCACATTTGGTGATAATATGAATGCTTCAACATCAAAGACGTATACGATTAGTAATCAGTTAACCTTAATAGCATGGGTAAATCCATCTCAGATACAATCTGCTTTTACGGGCGTTATTTTTCGTCGAACGAGTTATGATGGTGGGGGTACTGGTATGTTTATATCAGGTAATAATTTACACTATGATTGGGACAACTCAGATTGGTCCTGGAGATCCGATTTACTAGTGCCTAATTATCAATGGTCCATGATTGTAATATCCGTGAAAGAAACAGAACTTACTGCCTATTTATGCAATGCAAGTGGAATAAGTTCTGTAATCAGAGGAAAGGGACATGGTTCTTTATCTAGTAAAGGAGCCACTAATTTTCATATTGGCCTTGATCCATATCCAGGGAGACAATTCAAAGGAAAAATGGGAACAGCCATGGTTTATTCTGTTGGTTTATCAACTGCAGATATCACTACCATTTTTAACGCACAAAAAGCAGCATTTGGTATAAACTAGTTATGAAAAATTTAATCACCATATTATTCATCTTCTCCGCATTCATCTCCAATGCGCAAAGAACTATGTTTGGTGGGCAAAATAATTACGTGGCGCCGCTGGCTCCAGCTACAGTACCTACCAATAATCTTATTTTATATTTAAATGCAAACTCCTATGCTGGAAATGGAGTTGCATGGAATGATAATAGTACGCAAAACAATCATGCAACATTGGTAGGAAATCCTACGTATACTTCAAGCCCGGCAAGTTTTACTTTTGGGCCAAATAAAATTGCCACCACTACAAAAAGTAATGTTGCCTTGTCTGCCGCCACTTTTGTGGCCTGGGTCAATCCTTCACAAACACAAGGGGGTTACACTGGAGTTATTTTTAGTAGAAATGGATTTGGCGGAAGTACTGTGCCTGCAACAGGTTTGGATTTGTATACCTCTAATTCTGTTGGATATCACTGGGCTGATCATGCATCAACCTACAATTGGAATTCCAATTTGTATGTTCCAAATAATGAATGGTCCATGATTGCGGTGACTGTAAGTGCCACTACCGCAACTGCCTACCTCTGTAATGCAATTGGAATTACAACGGCTACTAATACTTTTTCACATGCTACCTTATCTGGTCTTAATTTTTTTATTGCTTGTGATCCAAGTGATAGATCTACAAGAGCATTTACTGGAAAAATGGGAACAGCCATGGTGTATTCCAGTGCCTTAACCCAAACTGATATTACAAACATCTTTAACGCCCAAAAATCAACCTTTGGTTTATAAACTAGTTATGAAAAAACTTTTCACCATATTATTCATCTTCTCCGCATTCACTTCCAATGCACAACGAACGATGTTTGGTGGACAGAATAATTACGTGGTGCCGGTAGGCCCTCCATCTTTAGCCAGCACTATAGTCTTAGATTTAGATGCTGGGAATACGTCTAGTTACGCTGGATCAGGGACTAGATGGACAGACTTATCAGGAAAAGGGAATCATGGCACGCTCGAAAATAGTGTTACCTATAATTCTGCTAATCAAGGGTATTTGGTATTTAATGGGAACGGTTCCTCCGTTGGAAGTGGAGGGTATAATCCGTACGTGAGTTTGCCTCGGTCAACCGATTTTGATTTTAACACAGGCGATTTTACTGTGGAGCTTTGGGCCTATACAACAACTGCGAATCCACACCCTTGTATCATTTCCCTTAATGTTAACGGGTCAAATTTTGCGGCATTTAGAATGGAATATTGGAACGGTACCATGAATCTATTGCATTCCTATAATGGCGCTAGTCACGCAAGTGGAGGTAGTTTCGCCATTACCTTGAATGCCTGGCAACATATTGTCGTTTCTAGAATTTCTGGTTCGGTTTCCGTTTACGTTAACGGGGTTTCAAAATCAACCTATTCGCTACCCGGCTCACTAATAGGGCAAGAAAATTCACGTATCGGAGATTTCAATGGATCAAATGGTTATTATAGTATGTCAGGGAATATCGCTACTACCAAAATTTACAAGGGCAAGGGATTAACATCTACTGAAGTGTTAACCAATTTTAATCTGACCAAATCCCGCTTTAGTTTATAAACTATGAAAAACCTCCTCACCATATTATTCATCTTCTCCGCATTTATCTCCAATGCGCAGCGCACTATGTTTGGAGGGCAAAATAAGTACGTGGCGCCGGTAGGCCCTCCGGCATTGGTAACACAAGGGCTTGTTTTACATGTAGATGCTGGGAATTTGGCAAGTTATTCAGGTTCTGGTGTGAATTGGAATGACTTAAGTGGCAGTAATCATGGAACACTCACGAATGGGGCACTTTATAATAGCGGAAACGGCGGTAGTATCGTTTTTGATGGTATTGATGATGTTATCAGTTTTGGTAACATTTTAAATATGGGATTATCTAGTTGGACAATCTCTTGTTGGGTAAAATTTGATGGAGGATCAGGACTTATGGGTATTATTGGTAAAACATCTTACAGGTCATATGAGGGTAGATATTCTATCTATGTCGATGATAATAATTTAGTTGCGTTTTTTCAACCAGGCTTGAGTAGTATGATTATATCTACTCCACTAACACCCTACTTAGATAATAAATTCCATAATCTAACATTGACGATTAATCGTTCTTCCATGATGTATTTATACGTGGATGGGGTAACAGTAGGAACACCCGTTGATGTAAGTAGTACGAGTGCTATGAACCCAAATTCAAGTGATAAGTTTTATATAGGTTCTTATGCGAGTAGTGACGGTCAAAGCCCACAGTATTTTTATAAAGGTAATATAGGTCAAGCGTTAATATATAACCGAGCACTTACCCCACAGGATGTAACTGCTAATTTTAATGTCCTCAAATCACGCTTTGGTTTATAAACTAGTTATGAAAAAATTAATCACCATATTATTCATCTTCTCCGCATTCACTTCCCATGCGCAGCGCACGATGTTCAGTCGGCAGAATACATACGTGGCTGCGGCTGCGGCTGCGGTTCCATTTCAGGCTCCTGCGATTGTCACTACTGATTTATTATTATACTTGGATGCAGAAAACCCTAGTAGTTATCCAGGTACTGGAAATATATGGTATGATTTAAGTACTAATATAAACAATGGAACTATAGGAACGAACACTATTGCAAATACTTCCACTGCACCCAAAAAATTTACATTTAATGGTACCTCAAGTAATGTAAGTTTTGTCTCGTCTAAATTTAATACGCTCTATGCAGGAAAAACAGTGATTGTTGCAGCTAAAATGGATGCGAATTTTGGAACGATTCGATATAGAGCTTTATTTGGTAATTTAAGTCCGCGCAATTTTAATTTATATATTTATAATGACGGATCTAATTATCAAATTCACTTTTCTGCAGGATCTTGGGGGCTAAGTAATATTGTGCCCCTCGTAACAGATCAGTGGTATGTATTTGCGGCTACACAAGATGCTAACACAATTAGGTATTACCTGAATGGGGTATCAGTAGGAAGTACAACAAGTGCTCCACTGCAACAATATCAATCCTCATCAAATGAATTTTTAGGAATGGCAGACAACTATTGGTATGGGGACATAAACTCTGCCTTGATTTATAAACGATGCTTGTCCCCTGATGAAATTTTGCAAAACTTTAATACCCTTAAATCACGCTTTGGCTTATAAAAAAAAATTATGAAAAAATCAATCATCTTCTTATTATTATTCGCTGCATTTAATGCTAATGCGCAGGAATCTTTTTTTAAGGGTAATAACAATTATGTGACACCTCCTGTGCCACCATTTCAGGCACCATCTATCGTACAAGCAGGTTTGATCTTAAATTTAGATGCTGCAAACCCTGCAAGTTATTCGGGAACTGGGTCTACCTGGACCAATTTAGTGACCGGGAATGCAGTTCCTAGTTTTTCAATAAGTGGTGGTGCCTTTGTAAATAGTGATGGAGGAGTGATAAGATTCCCTAGTACGGGTGGTTTTGCTGAATCCAATTCCACAACAGGATTTGCAAACCTAACTGGTTTTACTGTTGAAGTTTGGGTAAAAATGGCAGGAACTAAAGGAGACTATAATCCAGTAGCGAGTTCAAATTATGCTCCTTGTATATTCTCTGAAAAATTATCTGGAGGAACAGTGAATATGGCTTTGGCATATAATGCAAGGGCTTGGTCAGGTGCTGCTAATAATAGCTATAGGTACACCGCTGCAATGGGCGGTTGGTCGACTTTTGAACCAACTACAAATTATGGATCCGATTTAAATAACTGGGTTCACATTGTTGCTACTTATAATGGCTCTGTATTGAAACTTTACCGCAATGGGGTTGAATTAGGATCAAGCACTACAAACGTAAACTTGCGAGCAACTTCGGTAGGTTATTATATTGCCCATCGCTGGGATATGAGTGATGGCGTTTATGGCGACTATTCATCCGTAAATATGTATAGTAGAGCATTATCTGCTATAGAGGTGACCACAAATTTTAACGCGGTTAAATCTCGTTTTGGTTTATAATTTTCTTATCCCCCCAATAATTAAATATGCCCACTAATCTAATCGAATTTAATAAGCTTTCCCCCCGTGAAAAGGAGGTGGCTTCGCTTATTTTAGATGGGGCCACAACTAATATTATTGCGCAAAAGTTAGACCTTAAGCCCAGTACTGTTTCTACATTCAAGAAAAAGATTTTTGTAAAATTTCAGGTAGAATCTGACGTAGACCTATTTAAAATTTTAAAGGGCTTGTAGGAGCGGATTCAACCAAACTGCAAAATTGTTGTTATAACCAGTAGTGGACCTGATAACAATCGATAGAATCATAGAAATGGCCTGGGAAGACCGTACACCTTTTGAGGCCATTCACTTTCAATTTGGCGTGTCGGAGGCGCAGGTTATTGAACTCATGCGCCGGAATCTTAAGCGCAGTAGTTTTAATTTATGGCGAAAGCGCGTTAATAGTGGGGTGAGTCAAAAGCACCTTGTAAAAAGGAGTGCGGCTATTAGTAGGTTTAAATGTACTAGACAGCGGGCCATTACCCATAATAAAATTAGTAAACGCTAATTTCTTTTTTTCTTGCAGCCTTCACTGCAATAGAGTACCTCATCCCAGCAGCGTTCCCATTTTTTCCTCCACGTAAACGGTCTTTTGCAGGCTACGCAAATTTTTGTGGGGAGATCGGCTTTTTTAGGTTTTTTCATTTTGAAGAATATCTTTTTATGAGTTTTAGCTCGGCACCTTTTTGCGCAATTTCTTCTTCAATATCAAAGTCATTTTGCAGGCCTAGCCAGAAGTTTGCAGAATTTCCAAAATATTTTGAAAGCCTAAGTGCCGTGTCTGCTGTAATGCTTCTGTTACCTTTGATTATTTCGGATATTCTAGTTTGAGGTACATTAATATCCATGCAAAGCCTGTAAGCACTGATCTTTAGCGGTTTTAAGAATTCTTCCTTTAAAACTTCTCCTGGATGTATATTTTTTATCTTTTTCATGGGATATTTCTAAAATTGGAGTAGTATACTAACGTTTTACGATACTTACGTTAAAGGTAAGTATTATGAATGTAAAATGCAGTTTAATTAAACTTGGCGATAAGTGGTCTTCGGTAAATACACAGAAATATGCTTGGACTGGGTGGTGGTAAAAGGGTCTGTTGGAGACGGTGGTTGCCTTCCACAAAGCCTTTCAATCAAAGTCCAATATAAAATATCTTATTTTACTTTATCGTCTTAAAGTAAAATATAGATTATTATATGTTACTTTGCTAAAACTACATTACTATGATTCAGCTTGAAAAATATGTTTCAGGAAAAATTAATA
>JBIIZN010000161.1:0-3222 GCA_044346275.1 Sediminibacterium sp. | reverse complement strand
TGAGTTATTTTAATTTTTTTCATAACCAGAGGTTTTATCCGTTAAAAACTTTGCTTAGTTTAACACTACGTGTTTTTGCTACTTGTACAGGCTCTCTTAAAAGGCTTAATGCTTTTAAAGTTGCTTTAACCACGTTGTGTGGATTTGCAGAACCTAAACTTTTAGCTAATACGTCAGTGATACCTGCACTTTCAAGTACTGCACGCATACTACCACCTGCGATTACACCGGCACCGTGTGCAGCTGGCTTAATCAACACTTTAGCAGCACCTTGCTTAGCCCATTGTTCGTGCGGAATGGTTCCGTGCATAACAGGGACTTTCAAAAGGTTTTTCTTTGCATCATCAATACCTTTTGCGATTGCTTCTTGTACTTCTTTTGCCTTACCCAAACCTTGTCCTACAACACCATTTTCATTACCTACTACTACAAGCGCTGAGAAGCTGAATGTACGTCCACCTTTAGTGGTTTTAACCACGCGATTTATAGAAACTACTTTTTCTTTAAGCTCTACATCGCCAGCGGCTTTTACCTTATTTACGTTTACTTTAGACATTTATCTAACGATTAATTGTTGTTAGCAAAATTAGAATTGAAGACCGGCTTCTCTTGCACCATCAGCCACAGACTTAACACGGCCATGATACAAATTACCACCTCTATCAAAAACCACAGCACTTAGGCCAAGTTCGATAGCTTTACGAGCAACTGCTGCGCCCACCAACTTAGATTTTTCAATCTTAGTGATTTTTTGAGCAGCAATATCTTTATCTCTTGAAGATGCAGATGCAAGTGTTACACTGTTGTCGTCATCTATTAATTGTGCATAGATTTCGGCATTGCTTCTGAATACAGACAAGCGAGGCTTTACAGCAGTACCTTGCACCTTTTTGCGGATGCGGTATCTGATTTTTTGCCTTTGAATTAATTTACCCATTGTATTTCTGTTTGAAACCTCCGATTCGGCCGGAGATTGTTGATTATTTTATTTGTTATAGATCTTAGCTTATTTACCAGCAGCTTTACCAGCTTTTCTTCTAAGAATTTCACCAGCGTATTTAACACCTTTACCTTTGTACGGCTCTGGCTTACGAAGGCTTCTTAATTTTGCAGCTACCTGACCAATTAATTGCTTGTCGATACCTTCTAAGAAAATTTTAGGGTTTTGACCTTTTTCTGTGGTAGTAGCAACTTTTAATTCGCTAGGAACTTCAAAAATAATATTGTGAGAATAACCAAGTGCTAAGTCTAAAACATTACCTGTATTGGCAGCTTTAAAACCCACACCCACTAATTCTAATTCTTTTTTATAACCTTCAGTTACCCCCTTTACAAGGTTGCTGATGAGTGAACGGTATAAACCGTGCATAGCTCTGTGACGGATTTGTTCGGTTGGACGTGAAACCACTATTTCTGTTTCACCAACGGTTACAATGATATCTCTATCTACTGTTTCTTTTAATTCACCTTTAGGACCTTTTACAGTCACTACGTTTTCTTTGCTTACCGTTACTGTAACTCCTGAAGGAATAACAACCGGGGCTTTACCAATACGAGACATAGTCGATGTTGTTTAATTTGTTAATTGAATCCGGCACCGTGTTCTGCTCCGACTAAAAAGCATAATTGTCAGTGTCGGTGTTTATTTTAGTAGATGTAGCAAAGTACTTCACCACCTACGTTTGCAGCTTTAGCTTGCTTATCTGTTAATACTCCTTTAGAAGTACTTAAGATAGCAATACCTAGACCGTTGATTACACGTTTGATTTCGGCAGGCTTAGCATACTGGCGTAAACCTGGACGGCTAATTCTTTCGAGTGTACGGATAGCAGGTTGCTTGGTATTCTCATCGTATTTTAACGCGATTTTGATAACACCTTGCTTGTTATCTTCTTCAAACTTATACTTAAGTACATAACCTTGATTGTATAAAATCTCAGTCATACGCTTTTTTAAATTAGAGGCAGGAATTTCTACCATTCTGTGACCGGCCATTTGCGCGTTACGAATTCTCGTTAAGAAATCTGCTATTGGATCAGTTACCATTTTTATTAAAATTAAATCAGTTCAAAATTTGTTTACTAAAAGGGGCGGTATTACCAGCTTGCCTTTTTTACACCAGGAATCATACCGTTAAGAGCCATGTCACGGAACATGATCCTTGAAAGTCCAAAGTATCTAATGTAACCTTTAGGACGACCGGTTAATTGACAACGGTTTTTTAAGCGAACAGGAGACGCATTTTTAGGAAGAAGGTCAAGACCTGCATAATCACCTGCCTCTTTTAAAGCGGCACGCTTTTCTGCAAACTTAGCCACCATCTTCTCGCGTTTTCTTTGTCTGGCTTTTACTGATTCTTTTGCCATGTTTTATTTATTTGGGTTTGAGTAGGTTCCGGTGATTGTGTTATTACAAAGCCGGCTGCTACCAGTTTTTTTTAATTAGTTAGTGTCTTTCTTGGTTCCTTTAAATGGCATACCTAATTCTTTTAATAACTCATACGCTTCTTCGTTGGTTTGCGCACTTGTTACAAAAGTGATATCCATACCTGTAATCTTTGTGATTTTATCGATATCGATTTCAGGGAAAATGATTTGCTCAGTAACACCTAAAGTGTAGTTACCACGGCCATCAAATGCCTTATCGCTAATACCTTTGAAATCACGTACACGTGGAAGTGCAACAGATACTAAACGATCCAAAAACTCGTACATCTTTTCGCCTCTTAAAGTTACGCGAGCACCAATTGGCATACCCTTACGTAATTTAAAGTTTGAGATATCTTTTTTAGACATAGTAGGAACCGCTTTCTGACCAGTGATCATTACTAGCTCATCTACAGCGATGTCAATTAATTTCTTATCGTTTACCGCACCGTTAACACCACGGTTGATACAAATTTTTTCTAACTTAGGAGCCTGCATAACAGTTTTGTATGCAAACTTTTTCATTAAAGCAGGGATCACTTCTTTAGTGTACTTGTCTGCTAATCTTGGAGTATATTTTACTGTGCTCATTATTTGATTACCTCCCCTGATTTTTTAGATACACGAACTAATTTACCATTCTCGCGTGTACGCGTAGCTTTGGTAGGCTGACTCGTTTTAGCGTCCCATAACATAATGTTACTAATGTTAATAGGGGCTTCAACTTTAACGATACCACCTTTTGTATTTTGTGCAGAAGGTTTCGTATGTTTTGTAACGATATTAACGCCTTCTA
>JBIIZN010000151.1:0-3298 GCA_044346275.1 Sediminibacterium sp. | reverse complement strand
TTATTTACTAACCATTAAATCAAAAAAACATGGCAACTGCAAAAAAAGCTGCTAAGAAAGCTGCTCCTAAGAAGGCTGCTGCTCCTAAAAAAGCTGCTAAGAAAGCTGCTCCTAAAAAAGCTGCTAAAAAAGCTGCTCCTAAGAAAGCTGCTAAAAAAGCTGCTCCTAAGAAAGCTGCTAAAAAAGCTGCTCCTAAGAAAGCTGCTAAAAAAGCTGCTCCTAAGAAAGCTGCTAAAAAAGCTGCTCCTAAGAAGGCTGCTAAGAAAGCTGCTCCTAAGAAGGCTGCTGCTAAAAAGAAGTAATCTTAGTTTAGCTTTAGCTAAAAATAGATTTAGAAGTCCCGCAATCTTGCGGGACTTTTTTTTGTGCTATATTGAGACCCAATTTCATACCCATGACCAACGAAGCGATTGCAGATAACTTCTCCCTCCTCTCCAAATTAATGGACATCCATGGCGACGACGCATTTAAGGCCAAATCCTATGCCAGCGCGGCTTTCACCATAGATAAGCTAGAACAAGAATTATCTACACTGGATCCGCAAACTATTTTTTCGCAGCGTGGGATTGGTACAACAACGGGAAAAAAAATTATTGAGCAATTAGAAACCGGACAACTTGAAATTTTAGAGGACTATATCCAAAAAACACCAGCAGGCATTTTAGAAATGCTACGCATAAAAGGAATTGGTCCTAAAAAAATTGCAACCATTTGGAAAGAATTAGAAATTGAAACACTCGGTGAACTTCTTTATGCTTGCGAAGAAAACCGACTTACCTTATATAAAGGTTTTGGAGAAAAAACGCAGGCCAATATCAAAGCCTCCATAGAATTTTATGTAAACGCACAGGGTAATTTTTTATACGCGCAAATGGAACCCGTGGTGGAACTTTTGCAAGAAAAATGGACCGAACATTTTAATGAATCGAGCTTTTTTGTAACGGGTGCTTTTAGACAGCAACAAGAGGTGATTACCATTTTAGAGTGGGTAACGGACCAAGAATTAGCCCCCCTAGAAAGTTTTTTTCAAGAAAATAATTTCGAAATTCAGTCCAGTACACAACATTATTTAGAAGTTACTTCTTCAGAAAATAGCACCCTCGGATTTCATATCGTTGATACCAAAAATTTAGTGTCCACCCTCTTTAAAACTAGTTGCACCCCTTCTTTTTTAGAAAAAATAAACGAATTGGTGCCCGGTGGGCTTGATCAAAGCTTTATTTCAGAAGAAGATATCTTTAAAGCCGCCAATATCCCATTTATTCCACCCTATTTAAGAGAAGAGGATACAGTTATTGATACTGCTGCTAATAAGGGCCTTCCTACAATTATAGTGCCTTCAGATATTAAGGGTATCATACATAGCCATAGTAAATGGAGCGATGGCTCCAACACGCTTGTAGAGATGGCAACGGCTGCTAAAGCACAGGGATTTGAATATTTGGTGATAAGCGATCACTCAAAATCAGCATTTTATGCAAGTGGATTACAAGAAGACCGAATCATAGCACAACACAAAGAAATAGATCAAATCAATAAACAACTAGCCCCTTTTAAAATTTTTAAAAGCATAGAAAGTGATATTTTAAATGACGGAAGCCTCGATTATGCACCGGGCATACTTCAAAGTTTTGATTTAATTATTGCCTCCGTGCATTCTAATTTAAAAATGCAAGAAGAAAAAGCCATGCAACGGCTAATTACGGCCATTGAAAACCCATACACCAATATACTGGGGCACATGACTGGAAGACTGTTATTGAGCCGCAAAGGCTACCCTGTAGACCATCAGAAAATTATTGATGCCTGTGCCGCCAATAATGTAGTGATTGAACTCAATGCGCATCCCAGAAGGTTAGATATTGACTGGCGCATGATTGGAAAAGCACTTGATAAAGGCCTACTTATTTCGATTAATCCGGATGCGCATTCCATAGAAGGATTTGATGATTGCAGGTATGGCGTTTTAGTGGCTCAAAAAGCGGGTGTAACCAAAGAAAACAACCTGAGTAGCTATAACCTAGATGCCTTTGAAAAATGGGTGGCTACGCAGCAATCAAAAAGAAAATAGAAAAATGTGGCTATTTGGTTTTGGCTTCGTTCCAAAGCACATCCATTTCTGAAAGCGTCATATCCCCTAAACTTTTACCCTGTGCGGTAGCCTGCGCTTCCATATACATAAAGCGTGTTTTAAATTTTAGGTTTGTTTTTTCGAGGGCCGATTCTGGATCTACACCCACAAAACGTGCATAGTTGACGAGACTAAAAAGCACATCACCAAACTCATCTTCTATTTTTGAAACATCGGAACTTACAACCGCTTCTTTAAGCTCTCCTATCTCCTCTTCTACTTTATTCCAAACCTCAGCCGTTTCTTTCCATTCAAAGCCTACCTGCTTTGCTTTCACTTGCATACGCGTTGCTTTTACGAGTGCAGGTAAGGATACGGGTACGCCACTTAGTACCGAGGTTTTCCCTTCTTTTAATTTTAATTTTTCCCAGTTACGTTTAACGTCTTCTTCGTTTTCTACTTTTACATCGCCATAAATATGCGGATGTCTGTCAATTAATTTCTTAGCAATCCCATCAATCACCTCTTGTAACTGAAATTTATTTTCTTCTTTACCAATGCGCGCATAAAATAAAATATGCAGTAATACATCCCCCAGCTCTTCTCTAATTCCATTCCAATCTTTACTCGTAATTGCATCGGCTAGCTCATAAGTTTCCTCGATAGTCATGGAACGGAGCGTATCAATGGTTTGTTTTTTATCCCAAGGGCACTGCTCCCTTAATTCATCCATGATGGTAACGAGTTGCAAAAAACTTGAGGCGAGCGGATTCATAAAATAAATTTAGTCGTTGTATTTGCGTTTATTTTCTGGCTTATAACTGAGTTGTTCTTGAAATGACTCAGCGTTAGGATTGGTGGTTACTGCATACGCAACTTGAAGTAGTAGCACATACATGATTACAGAAAACAAAAGTTCACCCCATCCTATCCAATATCCCCAAAAGGTATATACAGCAGCGGTTTCGGGCGTTGCGGTTTCGTAAATGACAGTTACTTTTTGCCCAAGTTTAATAGGCCTTAAAAAATAACGCGCATCGGTTTGGTGCCATGTACCACCTGCCTGATATACAGCAACAGGTATGGTTTGTTTAGCTACAGAATCGTATACGTTTTGTATTGTTGCGGGCGCTTTTTCTCCATCAAAATAATCTGGCTGGCGTGTAAACAAAATATAACACCCAAAACAAATTAAGTAGAGTATGAAAACCGACCTTAACAACCGCT
>JBIIZN010000139.1:0-3372 GCA_044346275.1 Sediminibacterium sp. | reverse complement strand
AATAACTTTGGTTTATGATTACCACTTGTTGACACAAAATAACACTTTTTCCCACTTTCAACCCAAAAGCAAAAACACACAATTAATCCACAGAATTATACAGGGGCAAAGGGTTTGCTACGATTGATTTGTAGGGTTTTAGGGGGCTTTTTTAGTATAAAAACCTGTTAATATCTGTGGATAACCTCCATTTTGTGTGGATAGTAGCTTAAAAAGCCTCAAATTTGCAGCAAAATGTGGCCAAATGCACCCAAAAAACATCTCTATTCTAGATTATACCTACGATTTGCCAGCTGATAAAATAGCAAGTTACCCGCTCGAGGAGCGGGATGCGAGTAAGCTTTTAGTAGTAGGCGCGCCTGAAGCTGTGAGCTCAACAGCTACGGATGGTGCGGCGGCTACGGATGGTGCGGCGGCTGCAAAGGGCATGGCGCAAACCTTTTCCGAAACTACTTATTTTAACCTCGATCAAGTACTTCCAAGTGGCACACTACTCGTTCATAACGATACCAAAGTAGTTGCAGCACGTTTATTTTTTGAAAAAGATAACGGATCGACGATCGAAATTTTTTGTTTGGAACCAGCGAATATTTATAAAGACATTACCACTGCGATGCTTACAAAAAAAGAAGTGCTGTGGGGTTGTTTAATTGGTGGTGCAAAAAAATGGAAAGAAGGATCACTGCATATAAAATACGGAAACAATCATACACTTACTGCAACAAAACATACAACACTTGCAGATAGTTATTTGATAAAATTTGAGTGGGATAATGAGGCACAAAGTTTTGCAGAAGTATTAGAAGAAGCAGGAAATATTCCGTTGCCTCCTTATTTTAATAGAGCGGTAGAAGCCAATGATAAAGAGCGTTACCAAACGGTATACGCAGTGGCAGAAGGCTCTGTAGCCGCACCTACTGCAGGATTACACTTTACCCCAAGGCTGTTTGAAAAACTCGCTGCAAAAAATATTTCGAAAACATTTGTAACATTACATGTTGGCGCTGGAACCTTTAAACCTGTTAAAGCAGCGCGCATGGAAGAACATGAAATGCATGCAGAGTTTATTGATGTGCAAAAAAGTTTTATTGAAATATTACGTGATCAATTTTTAGCAGGCAATCAAAATATAATTGCAGTTGGCACTACATCACTGCGCACATTAGAGAGCTTGTATTGGATGGGCGCTAAAATAATCGCCGCAAACAGCAATACTAATAATTCATCAAATCTTTCATTAGAAAACATTAGCGTTAATCAGTGGGATCCTTACGAAATAATGCCACAAAACGAGCTTCCAACAACGGCTACAGCACTTATTGCACTTAGCAACTGGATGGAGCAAAATAGTTTGAGTAGGCTCATTACTAAAACGCAAATTATCATTGCGCCTGGCTACCGTTTTAAAATTATTGATGGCCTTATTACCAATTTTCATCAGCCACAATCGACACTGCTACTACTGGTAGCCGCAATTACCAATGGACAATGGAAACCCATGTACGATTACGCCCTTCAAAATGAATTTAGATTTTTAAGCTATGGTGATGGCTGCCTTATTTGGCTAGATCCATCTGTACGGTAAACACACTACCCTCTCCTAGTTTACTCGCAACACTAATATGCCCTTTATGCGCATCAATTACTGTTTTTACATAACTCATACCCAGGCCAAAACCTTTTACGTTATGTAAATTACCCGTGTGCGCTCTATAAAACTTTTCAAAAATTCGTTTCACAGTTTCATCGGTCATGCCAATACCATTGTCTGCAACGGTAACAAAAATAGAACTTCCTTTTAGGTAGGTAGAAATAGTAATGATAGGTGCAGCCGCCGCGTATTTAATAGCGTTATCGATTAAATTAGAAATCAAATTTGAAAAATGAATTTCATCTGCTTCAATCACATCAGCACTTGCATCTAAATGCAAGATAACTTCACCGCCCTTATCGTTTAGCTGCAGCTGATGATTATCCATAGCACCCTTAATTACATCATGTAAATGGAGCGGCACTAAGTTTAATTCAAGCTCTTCTTTATCCATATGAGCTGCCTGTAGTATAGTTTCTACATGCTTATTCATACGTATGTTTTCATCCTTAATAATCCCACTAAAGTAGGCCATCTTTTCGGGGTTGGCTTGTACCTTTTCATTTCTGAGGGCATCAACTGCAAGTGATATAGTAGCAATAGGCGTTTTAAATTCGTGGGTCATATTATTGATAAAATCACTTTTAATTTCAGAAAGTTTTTTCTGTATAAGAAGTGAACGAATCGTAACAAAAAACGCTGCAAGAATAACAATCATAAATGTAATAGCACCTAGCAATACCCATTTTAAAGAAGCCAATACTTGACTATGATAATCAGGAATAACAATAATTAACTTTTCGAAAGAACTGAAGCCTTCATAATCGGAGCCAGTTTCGGGAATAATGGCGATGTAAGCAATTTTGTTATTTATAGTATCCCAGTATTCGGTTCTAAAATTAGAAGATACCATTTCATATTCATCACGGGTACTGGTGATGGCAAATTCGAAATTTAATTTTTTAAGATCCGCTGCTTTAAATGCTGCAGCAATTTTATCACTAATTTGTACTTTGGTAAAATAATCATCTACCCCTAGTGGTTTTATAAAATGAAGGTGAATTTCTCCGCCAATACCAAGTCCTCCTTTTTTCGGAAGCGTTGCAGGCTGGCCACCATATACCCTAGCTTTAATATCATTTACTACATTAATGCCCGCTTCGTTTACTTTGTCTACTAGCTGCACTTCGGTGATCTCTAAAAGGTTGCTAAGCCAAGATGCTTGCAACAAAAAGAGACCTCCAATAGAAAGCCCAATTAAAACAATGATGATTCGGAAACTGCGTTTCATGAGAATGCAAATATAGGGGCAAAAAAAATAAAGCACCCCAGTTGTGGAGTGCTTTACCATTCATTTATGTTAAACAAAAACTATTTTAAACCGGCGAAGCACCTTCAACAAGTACGGTTACTTTGTTATTGGCCACTTCTACAAAACCACTTTTGATGGTATAATTTTCGGTAGCTGATTTATCTTTTAAAACTTTAACATTTCCTGTTCCGAGTGCACTTACAAGTGGTGCGTGTTTGTCTAGTATTTCAAATAATCCTGAAACGCCAGGTAATTGAACACCATACACTTCGCCGCTGTATAATTTTTTCTCGGGTGTTAATATTTCTAATTGCATATCCTTTTTTTAAAGATGCTTACGCGTTTGCAGCTGCCATTAATTTTTTACCTTTTTCAACGGCATCTTCTAGCGTACCTACTAAGTTAAAGGCTGCTTCTGGATACTCATCTACTTCACCGTCCATGATGGCGTTGAATGCGCGGATGGTAT
>JBIIZN010000055.1:0-11342 GCA_044346275.1 Sediminibacterium sp. | reverse complement strand
TTAGACCAATCAGGATTGTATAATTTATGGGCTGCGTTAAAATGTTCTTGTCTTGTTAAATAAACCATCTGACCAATATTTTGGCAAAGGTAGGCAGAATCGGAGTATTTTTGTACTCTATGCGGGTAATTATAACAGCTGCCACAAACCTTGAACTAGATGGTTGTGCAAAAAAAGCAAGCCAAGTTTTCAAAAAAAGTAAACTAAAAATTAGCTTTCATGCAACAGGTATAGGTATGCTCGCCTCTGGGGTGCATCTTACGAAACTTATATCTGAACACAAGCCTGATTTGATCATTCAAATGGGTATTGCCGGCTCCTATATAAAAACAGAACCCCTTGGAAAAGTAATGGTAGTTTCATCAGAATCTATTGCAGATTTGGGTGTTCGCGAAAAAGGGGTTTTTAAAGATTTATTTGAAACTGGTTTACAAAAAGAGAATAAGGCTCCTTTTAAAAAAAGAAAATTAACGACCCCTACTATAAGGTCGCTGAATGTTTTAAAATCGGATTTGGTAGCAGCAGTTACCATTAATGAAATTACAACCTCTCCTAAACGAATCAATGAAATAATTGCAGCTCATAACCCTGTTTTAGAAAGCATGGAAGGTGCAGCGCTTCATTATGTGGGCAGCCTCACTAAAACGCCATTTATTCAAATCAGGGCTATATCAAATTATGTGGGTGAAAGAAACAAAACAAAATGGAAACTGAAAGAATCGATTGAACAATTAGAAGCTTATGTAATTACCTATTTAGCTGCATTAGAAAATAGTTTAAATAAATAGTGTCATGAAGTTTAGTCTTGGTTTTTCTCCCTGCCCGAACGATACTTTTATTTTTGACGCACTCGTTAATAAAAAAATTGACACGGAAGGCTTAGACTTTGAAGTACACCTAGAAGACGTTCAAACCCTTAATAATTTTGCGCTAGAAAATAGATTTGATTTTTCTAAAATCAGCTATGGCGTGATGCCACTTTTATTGGAAACACATACCCTATTAAATAGTGGAGGCGCTATGGGAAATGGGGTTGGTCCACTTTTAATTTGCAAAGACCCAAATATTACCCCTGATGAGGTCAATCATTTACGCATTGCCATTCCGGGCAAAAACACAACTGCCTATTTACTGTTTTCATATGTATACCCAAATGCTAAAAACATATCGTTTTATGTATTTAATGAAATAGAAGCGGCTGTTTTATCTGGTGAGGTAGACGCTGGTGTAATTATTCATGAAAATAGATTCACCTATGCACAAAAAGGACTTTATAAAATAACAGATTTAGGTGCTGAATGGGAAACAAAAACAAAAAGCCCAATTGCACTTGGTGGCATTGTGGCTAGCAACCGCATACCAAAACCCATCATGCAACAAGTAGACCAACTGATTGCTAAAAGTGTAGCGTATGCTTTTAACAATTACCCTTCCATTAGTGAATATGTATCTTGTCACGCACAAGAAATGAGCGAAGCTGTGATGCGCCAACACATTGATTTATACGTCAATGATTTTAGCGCCGATATGGGCGAAACAGGTAAAAATGCCATTGAAACCCTTGTACATATTTATCAGCAAATGAATGCTACGACTAGTCCTACTCAGCCATCTCACTCAACTCCAGCCAGCGTAGTTCCATTTCTTCCAAAGTCTGTGTAACTTTTGTTAGCGAATCTGCAAGTGCTGTTATTTGGTCGTAATTAAGCGTCTCATCACTGAGTGCAGCGGTTAATTTTTCTTTTTCTTTTTCGAGGGCAGGCATTTCTTTTTCTAGTTTTTCAAACTCATGCTTCTCTTTAAAGGTCATTTTCTTTTTTACCGGCGCTGGCGCAGCTGGTGCTACTTGTGCAGCAGGCTCAATAGTTGCCGATTTTGTAGGGCTATTTGATGAATTTGCTTTGGCCGTTTCTTGTTCTTTAAGCCAGATACGGTACTGGGTATAGTTTCCTGGAAAATCTCTTACAAAACCATCACCTTCAAAAACAAATAAGTGATCAACGAGCCTGTCCATAAAATAACGGTCGTGCGAAACAATCATGACACAACCCTGATACTCTGTTAAAAAGCTTTCTAGTACCGCAAGCGTTGGAAGATCAAGATCGTTGGTAGGCTCATCTAGTATTAAAAAATTGGGGTTTCTAAATAAGATGGTTAATAAGTGAAGTCTCTTTTTTTCACCACCACTTAATGACGACAAATACGTGTACTGCTTATCGGGCGGGAATAAAAACAATTCTAAAAACTGCGAGGCACTAATACTTCCGCCCTTTGCCAGAGGAAAACTTTCTGCAAAAGATTTTACATATTCAATCACCCTAAAATCTTGTTTGACGTCTAGTCCTGTTTGAGAAAAATTACCAAACACAACCGTATCACCCACATTCACTTTGCCACTTGTTGGCGTTTCGAGCTCTTGAATAATATTTAAGAAGGTAGACTTCCCTATACCATTTTTACCAACCACACCCACTCTTTCACCTTTTGAAAAAGTATAATCAAAGCCTTTTAAAATTTCTAGATCGCCGTATGATTTATTTACTTTTTTTAATTCTACAATTTTACCCCCAAGCCTACTCATTTTAGCCTCTAATTGCAACTGCGCATCTTCTATTTTTTGCTTGGCCCTCGCTTCTACTTCGTAAAAATTATCTTGACGGCTTTTGCTCTTGGTGGTGCGCGCTTTGGGTTGCTTACGCATCCACTCTAACTCTTTACGGTACTGGTTTCTAGCCTTATCAATGCTAGCCTGCTCACTGTCTATACGCGCTGCCTTTTTTTCCATGTATGACTCATAATCACCTTTGTATACATACATGTTTTCTCTTTCAAGCTCCCAAATTTCATCACACACAGCGTCTAAAAAATAACGGTCGTGGGTTACAAGTAAGAGCGTAATGTTTTCGCCGTTTAAATAATGTTCTAACCACTCAATCATTTCTACATCGAGGTGGTTGGTAGGCTCATCCATCATGAGTAAGGTATGCTGATGCTCAAAACCAATATCGATAAGCGTTTTTGCAAGCGCTACTCTTTTACGCTGACCACCACTTAATTCATTGACCTTTTTTTGAAGCTGGTGGATATTTAGTTTTCCTAAAATTTGCTTGACTTTAGCTTCAAAATCCCAAGCTCCCAAATCATCCATTTCCATGATGCTATCTGAAATAAGCATGCCATCTTCGGCCTCCATGGCCAATTCATATTTTTGAATGGCCTTAATTACTGGATGATTGGCTTTAAATATATTTTCAACAATCGTTTTGTCCTCGTCAAAAACCGGATCCTGTTCAAAAAGGGCAACTGTCACTTCTTTATTGATCCAGAATTTACCACTATCGGGCGTTTCCTGACCGGCCAAAATTTTTAAAAGTGTAGACTTACCCACCCCATTTCGAGCAATTAAGGCGATTTTATCGCCCTCATTGATATTAAAGGAAATATTATTGAAAAGCGGGTTAATCCCGTAACTCTTTGTGATCCCCTCTACAGATACATAATGCATGGCGCAAAGGTAACACTCAAAGGCCTAAGTTTGCCCCTAGATTGTTATTTCAGGTTCTCAGATGCCCCTATCTTTGCAACATGAAGCAGTTTAACGTTCCTACTGGCTATAGAAGCAGTCTTATAAGTGCCATCAAACAGTACCGAAAAGATGCGGATAAACTTAAAAAGGATTTTACCCCAACATTATTAAAACTTGGGGATGTAGACATTTATTTAGCCAGACATTTTGGATTTTGCTATGGCGTAGAAAATGCCATAGAAATTGCTTTTAGAACCATCGACGAAAACCCAGGAAAAAGAATTTTCTTATTAAGTGAAATGATTCATAACCCACAAGTAAATGAAGACTTGCTTGCAAGAGGCGTTCAGTTTTTGCAAGATACGCATGGAAAATTTTTAATTCCACTCGATACACTTACAAAAGAAGACATTGTTATTATTCCGGCATTTGGTACAACACTTGATATGGAAGCCACACTTGCAGCCAAAGGGATTGTAACAGAAAAATACAATACCACCTGTCCATTTGTAGAAAAGGTTTGGAACAGAAGTGAGCAGATAGCACAAAAAGGATACAGTATTGTAGTACACGGCAAACCAAAACACGAAGAAACCAGGGCTACATTTTCTCATGCCTCTTATCACACACCAACAGTTGTGGTAAATGATATGGAAGAAACAATTGCGCTAGCAAAATATATTACTGGCGAAAAAGAAGCCAATCTTTTTTACAAAGAATTTGAAGGTCGCTACTCTGCTAATTTTGATATCACCAAAGATTTAGCAAAAATTGGCGTTGTCAATCAAACCACTCAGCTAGCATCAGACACACAGGCTATATCTGAATATTTAAAAGCAACCATCAAGGCGCATTATCAATTAACGGATGATACCATTGCAACGCGCTTTGCAGATACTAGAGATACGCTTTGCTATGCAACAAGTGACAACCAAACAGCTGTTAAAGGGATGCTTGATAAAGAGGCTGACTTAGCCATTGTGATTGGAGGTTATAATAGCAGCAATTCATCTCACCTAGTTGAACTTTGCGAACAAAAACTAGCAACTTATTTTATTGATAGTCCGGACAGACTCTTATCTAAAACCTCTATTGAGCACAGAAACTGGAACACCAAGGAGCTACATACAATAAACAATTATTTACCTGAACAAACCCCAGTTAAAATATTAATAACCAGTGGGGCTAGTTGTCCAGATGCTGTTGTAGAAGCTGCGATACAAAAAATTGCTAGCTTTTATAATGTACAAGATCAGGTTGATTTTGTAAATGTTGTTAAATAATTATCGCAATTCTATTCGCTACTGTTTTTTAGTTTCATAAGTAAGGTATAAGCATTTGCTACCACTACTTTTTGATCCACTGAAATGCCCGAGGTTATTTCTATCATACCCTTACTTTCCATACCTGCAACTACCGGCACCATTTCATAGGTTAACGAAGCCCTTTCAACAAATACATAAGTCTTATTTTGCCACTTTACAATAGATGCGGCCGGAAGCGCACTAACATTTGCGTCGTTTAGTTCAATTTGTGCGTTTATAAAAGTGCCAGGAAATAACCCTGTATTTGCAGTTACAACATCACAATGCACTTCTGTAGTTCGCTCATTTTCTATGTTAGGCGTTACCAAATGTACTTTTGCATCATAGGTTTTATCTAGTTTGTTGTTCACCGTAAATGTTACTTTATTGCCACTTTTTATGGCAGTTGCATCGTTTTCAAAAACAATAAGGCGTGCATGCAAATCAGAAGGATCCATGATTTCAAAAAGCACATCGGTTGGAGTAACATACTTTCCTGCATTCACATTCGCTTTTGTAACATAACCACTAATTGGCGATCTAAAAGAAATAGATTTAGAAATATTGTTTTCATTAAGCGAAGAAGGAACAATACCCATTAATTGTAGTTTTTCACTCAATGATTTAACGAGGTACTTTTGGCTTTCATATTCCGAAGTAGCGAGTTGAAACTGCCTATCACTTGATGTTTTGCTTACATTTAATGCCTTTTGTCGATTATAATCTGCTTCCAAAAAAACAAGTTTACTTTTTGCAGTTAAATAATCTTGTTGCAAGCTAACATAAGAGGCGTCTTCCAATAATGCTAGCACAGCCCCCTTACTTACTTTTTCACCAGGAATTAAATTGGCTTGTTTTACATAGCCTCCCATTGGGATACTTATAGACATCATGTTTTGAGGTGGTACATCAATAAATCCGTTTACCTTAATTATCTTTTGCATTTTTGTAGTTTGCAAACTTCCAATAGCGATTTTTCCTATATCCAGTTGTGCTTTGGTCAAGCTTACTACATTTGATACAGCTTCCGATTTTTTTGTTTCAGCAGCTCCCTTTTCAACTTTTGAAGAGCATGCTACCAAAAAAGCAAGTAATATAGAATACGTTAATCTAGATTTCATAAAATATCTTTTATTGTATTGTATTTAATTTTTCTAATTCAAAGGCAGCTTCATTGTACTGAGCTACTGCCACATAATAATCAGCCTTTGTTTGTATAGACTGATTCATTAGTACCACCCAGTCTAAATAATTAATGTCACCACTTGTTAATTTTTGTGTTGCGGCCTGCATGATTTGTGCAGCGCCAGGCAAACCTTTCTTATGATAACTATCGAGGGCCTTTTTATAATGAATATAAAGCGCAGTAGCCGACTGAATTTTTTGTTCTAAATCTTGTTTCACTGCTGTTTCTTCTAATTTCTTTTGCTTCACCAAAATTGAACCAGCGCTAATTCTAGCTTTTTGAGCCGACGAAAAAATAGGCACCATTAATCCTAGACTTACAGTTCCAAACCTGTCGGATGGACCGAAGTACTTATCGGTTGATTGTGAAATTGCTTGCCAGCCATTGATGGTCATAGAACTATAGCCAAGTGAAAATGAAGGATTTAATTTACTCTTTTCTACTTCTACCAGCTTTTCAGACAGTTCAATTTGTTGCTTTTGTAATTGTACCAGAGGAGTTGACTCAACGATTGAGACACTTGACATCACAACTGCATCGTAAACGATACTACTACTAATTGGCTGCAACTTATGGGAAGCATTGAGTGTTCGGTTAAATGCTTCAATCGCGATATTTTTAGCAACCCTCAATTGTCCTAACTGATTTTGAATTTGCAATAGCTGATTTTCGGCAGTAACAAGTTCTAAAGCATCAGAAGCCCCACTAGCAAGACGTTCTTTAGCTCTTTGCAAAAATGCATTGTAAAAACTATCAGCAGCTATTAATAATTGCAGCTGCTGTTCCATTAATAAAATACTATAATACTGCTGCTTTACAAGCTTGGTTATATCCTGCGTCCGAATCAACTGTGATGTTTGTGCTATTTGAGTAACCATTTTATTAGCAGCAGCTTGATTTTTATATACTGCCGGAAATTGTACACTTTGTGAAACACCAAAACGATTGTCTGTCTGAAAACTATTGACTTTCCCGTAACCAAAATCAAATACGGTTTTATCAATTTCCGTACTCGTCTTTTGCATCGCGCGAGCGTAATCAACTTGCAAATTACTAGCTGTGTATTGAATATTATTTTTTAAAGCAGAATCAATAGCAGCATCAAGAGAAATATTTACTTGCGATTGTGCGGATAATCCAATTAACAATCCAACAAGCATTACAATCATTTTTTTGGGTTGCATCTGTTTTATTCCATTTTCAAAAAGTATATACATAACTGGTAATACAAAAAGCGTTAACAAAGTAGATAATATTAAACCTCCAATTACAACGGTGGCCAATGGCTTTTGTACTTCACCACCCGCTCCTGTGCTTATGGCCATTGGAATAAAACCAAGGGATGGTACAAGTGCTGTCATGAGCACTGCCCTCATTTTTGATTTAGTAGCATGTATCACAATTCGTTTAACATCATGCCATCCGGCCGCTTTAAGTCTGTTAAATTCAGAAACTAGTAGTATTCCATTTAATACCGCAACGCCAAAGAGTGCAATAAAGCCAACACCTGCAGAAATACTAAATGGCATGTCACGCATCCAGAGTGCAAAAATTCCACCCGTTGCCGATAGCGGAATAGCAGTATAAATGAGTAGCCCTTGCTTTACTGAACCAAAAGCAAAATACAATAGCAAGAAAATTAACAATAGTGCTACTGGCACCACAATGGCAAGCCGCTCTTTTGCGGCAGTCATATTTTCAAAGGATCCGCCATATAAAATCATATAACCCTTAGGCAAATTTAATTGCGTTTCTACTTTTTGTTGTAATTCGCCAACAAGTGTTTGAACATCTTTTCCTGCCACATTAAATCCAACAATTATTCTTCTTTTCGTGTTCTCTCTTTGTATTTGATTGACCCCTTCAACTTCTGTTATAGATGCCACATAAGCAAGTGGAATTTGTGTGCCCTGGGCAGTTGAAATTTGAAGTGCTGCTATATCTTCCATGTTTTTTCGGGCACTATCTGAAAGTCTAACAACCATATCAAAACGTTTTTCTTCTTCGTACACCTGACCCGTTACCTGACCAGCAAAAGCGGTATTCACCACCCTATTTACATCTTCCACGTGCACGCCATATTTAGCCATCGCAATTCTATTATATTTTACAACCACCTGCGGCATCCCTGTTACCTTTTCTTCGTAAATATCAACGGCACCATCAACTGTTTGCATAATGGTATTTAACCTTGACGCATATAGCGCTAATGAATCTAAATTTTCACCAAAAATCTTACAAACAACGTCCTGTCTTGCACCTGTCATGAGTTCATTAAATCGCATTTGCACGGGATATTGAAATCCTACAGTGATACCTGGAACCTGCTCCAAAACAGCCGTCATTTTTTTACTGAGTTCTGGAAAAGTTTTAGCCGAAGTCCATTCTTTTTTATCCTTCAAAATTACCATCATATCCCCTGCTTCAAAAGGCATAGGATCGGTAGGAATTTCTGCACTACCAATTTTTGTAACCACTTTTGTGATTTCTGGAAAATTGGCCAACAAAAGTTTTACAGCCTCCTGCGTTGACGCAATAGAGGTATTTAAATTACTCCCTGTTAGAAGGCGCGTTTCTACAGCAAAATCCCCTTCTTCTAATGACGGCATAAATTCTCCACCCATTTTAGTTAATAAGAGTACTGCAACCCCAAACAACACGATTGTTACACCAATTACCAATTTAGGAATCCCTAATACCTTTTGTAAAACAGGTTGGTATTTTCTTTCTATAAAAGCAATGAATATATCCGTCCAAGTTTTTTTATGATTGAGCTTTTTATTGAGCACCAGTGCAGCCATCATAGGAACATAGGTAATCGACAAAATAAACGCACCAATAATTGCAAATGCAACCGTAAATGCCATGGGTTTAAACATTTTACCTTCGATACCTTGCAAAGACAAAATAGGTAAGTAAACAATTAGAATAATAATTTGACTAAACACGGCAGATTTAATCATAGACCCCGTACTTGATCCCACTTCTTCGTCCATTTCTTTTTGACCAATAGAAGTTAATCCTCTAAAATATTTGGCATGTGCAAAGCGGTGAAGTATTGCTTCTACAACAATAACCGATCCATCCACAATTAGCCCAAAATCGATGGCACCAAGCGACATAAGATTACCGCCCACGCCAAAATAATTCATTAAAATAATGGCAAATAACATGGAAAGCGGAATCACCGATGACACAATAAGTCCTGCCCTTACATTACCAAGGAAAAACACCAATACAAAAACGACAATAAGTGCACCTTCTATTAAATTGGTTTGAACAGTGCTAATGGCACTATTGACCATTTTTGTTCGGTCTAAAAAAGGCTCTATTACAACACCTTCTGGTAGCATTTTTTGAATTTCAGCAACCTTGTTTTTTACCCGCTCAATCACTTCCGAAGCATTAGCCCCCTTTAACATCATTACTACAGCGCCTGCTACTTCGCCATCGGCATTATAGGTCATGGCGCCATACCTAATGGCTGCTCCGTATTCTACCGTTGCCACGTCTCTAATTAATAAAGGCGTGCCCCCTTCCAAAGATTTTATCACCACCTGCTCAATATCTTCAATACTTCCAGTTAACCCCTCTGTTCTGATATACAAAACAGTAGGCCCTTTTTCGATATAAGCACCGCCTGTGTTTTGATTGTTTTTTTCAAGTGCATCAAAAACATCGCCGATGGTAATACCCAACGATTTCAATTTATCCTGTTTTACAGAAATTTCATACTGCTTTAACTTCCCGCCAAAACTTGACACTTCTGCTACACCAGGTGTTCCTAATAATTGTCTTCTAACAATCCAGTCCTGAATGGTTCTGAGTTCCATGGGGCCATAAGTACTTTCGTATCCTTTTAAGGGCCTAACAACATACTGAAATATTTCACCAAGCCCAGTAGACACAGGCGCTAATTCAGGACTTCCTACCCCTTCTGGAATTTCTTGTTTTACTTTTTGCAGTTGCTCTGTAATTTGCTGACGTGCCCAATAAATATCGGTTTCATCATCAAAAACAATGGTGACAAGTGATAATCCAAATCTAGAAAAGCTTCTAATTTGTTTGAGCCCCGGAATGCTACTACAAGACTGTTCAATTGGAAATGTTACAAGGCGCTCAATATCTGGCGCACCTAATGAAGGAGACACTGTAATTACTTGCACTTGATTGTCCGTAATGTCAGGAACAGCGTCGATAGGAAGCCTGGTTACTTCGTAACTTCCCCACCCTACAAGTGCAATTATAAATAAACCAATAATTAATTTATTGGCTATCGAAAAATCAATGATTTTCTTTAGCATGACAGCTATAATTATTTCAAAAAAATAAAAAATGAATGGGCGTGTGAAAACGCAAAAGAGAATTAAACTTTGGGAGGTCTAAATAAAGCGTCAAGCGCAATTGTAGAAAGCGAATACGATTGCATCACTGGCCAACCAGCTTGTTTTTGAGGTACCATAATTTTTGGTAACTCGTATTTGAACACGGAAAAAACAACCGTGTTTTGCATTTGAAAATGAGCCGACTTAAAGGGCAGGTTTTGATCTTTTTGATCATCGTTTGCATTACCATCATCTCCCACGTAATGCTGGTAGATAAAACTAATAAGTGACAAATTACCATTATCCAATTTATGCTCCTTATAATGTTCGAGCAAAAGCGGCATTTTTAGCAGCTGATGTAGCTCCGTTGCACCTATTAAATAGATGGCTAAAAATATATAGGCTGCCTTTTTTTTCACCTTTTAAAGATATAAAAAAAAGAGCAGCCTACTATATATAGACATTACTTTTTAAAAGCGTTCAAAAACAGCCATTCGCCTCCTAGCATCCAACTAGTTTGAGCCATCCGGGTCATACTAGATTGTAAATTAAAGCGGTATGCCAAATTAAACTTAAGCTTACTCTTAAAAATAAGCTGCATACTAGGTGCAAAATCTAGGTAGCTTTTACGGGTACCTGGTATTGCTTGACCTAATAACTCGGCATAGATATTAAAGTTGGTTTGATCGTAGCTTGTATATTTTTTAGGCAAAATTAAATGACCAAATGATAGTGAATAATTAAGCGCCTCTGCTTTATTACCCATTACCAGTTGATGCGCCTTGCTATTGCCATTAATTGCCGCATAGCTTACCGTAGAAGATACTGCTAATTTGTGTAATAGCTGCGTAAATACAAGACCCGCTTGCATACCCGATTGATCACCTTGCAAATTAATTTCTTGGTACATGGGCTTTGTATTACTGTGTGCTATTTCTGCAAAAGCGGCCATTCGAAAATGACTATACATTCCATCAGCACTAAAAAAGCGATACTTCCCA
>JBIIZN010000054.1:0-11360 GCA_044346275.1 Sediminibacterium sp. | reverse complement strand
ATCTTGTAATATTGCACCCCGCCTAATACAAAGGCCCAGATGGCGGAACTGGTAGACGCGCTAGACTCAAAATCTGGTTATCGCAAGGTAGTGCAGGTTCGATTCCTGTTCTGGGCACAAACCCTGTTACGAAAGTGACGGGGTTTTTTAATGCGAGGCAACGTCGGGAGCTTGCTCACGTAAGTTGACGAGTGTTAAAAAACCCAACGAAATGCGAAGCATTTAGTTGCAAGGGTTTGGGTAAACCCACCTTTTAGGAAGACGTTTTGAGCAAAGCGAAAAACGGCAGTCCTGTGGGTTTGGATAAACCCCTCGTAGAAGTATAGGGAAGTCGGCGAAAGTATTGAGCCGACAGTCCTGTTTCTAAAAGACGTTTTGAATGAAGCGAAAAACGGCATTCCTGCTCAAGTTCAAGTAAAGTTAAAATTCATGAGCAAAACGAATATAGTACTCTTAATCAAAAAAACTAAATAAAGTAAAAGTATAGATTATTTAAAGCAACATTTAGTAATAAATAAATCATACTTTTATTAAATTTATGAAATTATCAATAATAAAAATCAAACAATAAATGTGAGATCTGTTTTAATTAAACGCTGGACTATTTCAGGAATTGCTTTATTATTATTGATTGGTTATTTTTCTTTACCAGCGAATAAGGTTTGGCTGTCGACACGAATTTTTGTGTTCATAAATGACTTTACAGGACAGATCAAAAATATGGACATTGAACATAGAAAAGAAGTAAGGTTTGGAGCCCCTTACGTAAATGCAAAAATTATTGACAAATTAATTACCGATAAAAAAATAAAAAATACAGAGTCGTTTTATTTGTTAGTTCCTAGCACTAGTTACTTTAACAATAAAGGAATAAAATTTGATATGCCAGATCCAGTAAGTTTTTACTACTTCTCTGGTATAAAAATTGTTTATGCTCAAAATCCAGATGCACCTAAGGCTAATTATTTCATTCATATTGCTCAAAAAAAGCTTACAATTGAAAGTTTTAGATCAAATAACGAAAAGTTAGATTCCATAAATGCTTTTAAAAAATAAAAACTAAAATGGAACCATTAATACATTTTGTTTTACTTCTTCTATCACAGTTAATTATTGGAATGGTAGTTCTAAAATTATTATTCAAATTAGAGCCTAGTCCACAAAATATTGCTTTTAGTATTTTACTGGGATTAGGTATTCATTCACTGATTCCCTTTTCGCTAGAACTTTTTTTTGTCCCAATTAGCTATTTTACAATTTATATTTTTATTTTCTTTTTGACCATTATTCTACTTTTTACTTCAAAAATTAATCTAAAAGCAATTTTTACATTATTCAAAAACAGAATAAGTTTTCCTAGTCATTTTATTCTTTTATTAATACCATTATTTATTTTAATTGGACTTAGCCTTTGGCGGGCCTTTTATTTTCCACCGTTTGCAGTAGACATTACATCTGGCGCTGAGGCAGTATCAATGTACACACTAAAAGAAAAAACACTTATAAATACCGTATTCGATGTATACCAAAATGGCAACACGCTTAAACCTGCATTTTTAACATCACTACAAGTAATTTACAAACTTGCTGGCTTTCCATTTGGACAAATATGGCTTAGTCAAATAGTACTATGCTTTTTAGTGATACTCGCTTCCGAAATGAAAAAAACTATAAACAGTATTATTGTAATTTTTCTACTTATTTTATTTCTAGCAATTCCAGAAATGTACGCTTATACCTACAGCCTACTATATGATTATCCGAATTTAATTTATTTTACTTCATTTTTAATATACTTAAACAAATTCATACAAACCCAAAATAAACACAATTTATATCTTTCTTCAATTTGGCTAGGATTTGCAACTTATATACGACCTGAAACAATTCTTTTAGGAGTTATTTTAGCAACTGTATCAATTTTATTATTTATTCGGTCAAAAAAGTGGTTTGATAAATTCTATTCGATTTTTTTATTTTCAATCACCCCCGCTTTTGTATATATCATTTCCGTTTATCTATACATACATTTTTATCTTCCTACCTCTTATAGTATATCAGCTCAAATAAACCATCAGTTATTTGACTTCATAGATGCTTGGATGAAAATAAAAAATACTACTATTGATTTATTTTTTAGTTCTTATGGGATAAGTAATTACTCATATTTTCCTTTACTTTTCATACTAATAACATTTATAGATATTGTATTTTTAAAATCCTTAAGTCAAAATGGAAAATTTTATTTAATGTCTATTTCAATAGTATATATGTTTTTCCCCCTATTGAGCCATGCACTACCTGGGATGAGTATTGAGTATACACTAAAAAGAGCATATTTTAAATTATTCCCTCTGATGCTTCTTTATTTTTCAAACTCTGCTACACTCCTCAAACTAAATATCAAATTAGACAACTTCATGTATAAAGGAACCCCTAATTCAATTTAGGTGTTTTTAATTAAAGAGTTCGAACTCAGGTAAAAATCAACGAAATGAGCAGCATATTTTTGGAAGGATTTGATCTTTATTTCCGCTGCCTACTAAAATGTTTTTTTTCGTTAATCACGACTCTCAATTCTAAAATTTTATGCAGGTTTCCATAATCCGTAATTATTTTCTTGTGCATATTTTTAATCCCTTTTGTATCTAAACTATCACTTTGTAAAGCCTCAAATACAAATAAGTCACAAGCGGTTGATTGTATCCAGTCAATATCACGTTTGTATCCAATTGCTGCAATAGCTCCTGTTGTTTCAAGGAAGGAATTAATTTTACGCTTATCAATATTTAAAGTTGAGCATGATCCAAAGTAAATGATTTTACCGGTAGCCTTATCGCCTAAAAACTCAGCTAATTGTGTAAGAGAATATTTGTCTTCGTGGGTTAGAAATATGTAGCCAGGATCACCATGAAATGCTAAATATAGAATCGGGTATTTTTCATTGATTGTTTTCTTCTTCCACTTTTCAAGAAAATATTCAAGTTCAGATTTAGTAGCGCAGTCGTGATAAATATAATTACAATAACCCCTCTTTTCAAGTAAATCTAAAATTGGAAGTACCGTTGATTGGTCCTGAATATTTCCATGATCCCAAAGTCCTTCAATACAATAAATACCCTTTTTTCTAATTTTTGCTGGCATTTTATATTTATCATTTAGTGCATTTTAAAATTACTGCTAACTCATTTATACACGAAACAAAATGCTTAGAATAAGGATAAAGAAAAGTTAAAAAAAACACTCCTATCCCCTATGCACATGCATGGTTTTCACTTCAGCAATTACACTATGGTAATATTTGTACCATTGAGACTGACCTAATTTTTTTGCCTCAATATGCTTTGGCTCAGTCGCCCATGCACGCACTGCATCCATATCTTTCCAATAACTAATAAAAGCCCCTCTTCCATCATTTTTAAAACTTTCGTAGCCTAAATAACCAGGCATTTGCTTTGCAAGTTCTAGGGTAAGATCGTCATAGGCGGCATATCCATCCAAGTTATCTGACAAGTAGTAATTAAAAATAGAAGCAATATAAGGTGGCTGAGGCACCTCGTTGTTTTTCCAATGTATCATAATGCTGTAAAATAAAGCAAAACTTTGATTTACCGCAAATACATCCTTCTTATACCAATAAACACCGGGATAAGTACACTATAGCCTATAAAAAATGGAATAATTAAGTGTACCAACCCGGCCACCAAAAAAACAGCAATAATGAGGAGTTGGAATCCCAGTCCATAAAACGACACCAAAAACATAAACCATTTAGGAAAAATGGTTGCGTTTTGAGCGCGTGGATCCATCTTATATACTAAATCATCAAACACTCGATATAAAACCCTGAATAACTTAAATAATACATTAACGCTGGCTTGACTTTCGCCGGGATAGGCTACTGGCACCTTATCCTCAAAAATTTGACTCGTTAATTCACCAGACGTGGTGTGTCTAAAAATAACATGATAATAATTATATATAGTCCCTTGCGTTTGAATACAGATATAAGAAAGTAGAGCCAACCAAGTATTTGTACCAGTAAATACCGCAATTGAAATAATCAGTGCAAAGTTTAATAAACTATCAAAAATTGAGTCTAAATAACGGCCACTATAAGATGGCTCATTTTTAATTCTAGCCAGCTGACCATCGGCGGCATCCAAAATAGATTTTAAAATCAAGAAAAAGCCAGCAAGCCAAAACATCGAAAAATCCATGAAAACAATAGCTAATATGCCTGACACCCCAAATAGCAGTGTAACGTGAATGGCAGTTACGCGAGTCTCTTTGAGCGTTTCAGCAATTATTTTCGCTATAGGCCTTCCATAGTCGGATACATCAATAAATTTATTTTCAACCCCTAGTTTAGACATGTAGCCACTTAAAATGTTATACAGAAACTGGTAAAGCTACTACATAGTTATTGATTTTCAGCTTTAACCTCAACTGTCAAGGTTTAATTGATACTTCAAAAAATAAACTATTTTCATATATATGGAATACTATAACCCCCACATACCTATTGCAGCTATCCCTCAGTTCCAAGAAATCCCTTTACAACGCGTAGAGCCGGATTACAAAAAAGTACTGTATTTTAATTGGAGTATCGTATTTACCATTGTTATTGGCATTTTGGTTGCTGTATTTGTAACAAACAAAGAACTTCATACATGGTGGGCGGTAACCATAGCTGTTATAACAGTAGTACTTAGCATGGCAATCACCACCGCTTCTATCGAAATAGGATTTAAAAACAGATCTTGGGCCTTAAGAGACAAAGACTTCCTGTTTAAAAATGGATGGTTATTTCAGAGCACCCATATCATTCCATTTACAAAAGTGCAACACTGTATTTTAAAAACAGGCCCTATAAGCCGCAGGTACAAACTTGCATCACTTCGTTTTATGACGGCCGCAAGCCACCAAAGAGACGTAAGCATTAACGGATTATCACAAATAGATGCCGAAAAAATTAAGGGCTGGATCATGGAAAAAAATATAGAAAATGCAAGAGAAGCAATTTGATTGGCATACCCCACAAAAATTGTCACCCTATGCCTTTTTGTTTATAGTAGGCAAAGTCATCAAACAATCATGGGCATTTTTACTACTATTTGTTGGGAGTAAAATACTCAAAAATAATGGCGGTGCAAATGATAAAACAATGGGCTATTTCCTTTGCCTCGTTGGTGGCTTTATTGTTGTTATGTCTATCCCTCAGGTGATTCAATATTTTAGATTTAGAATTTTTATAAAAGACAATGAACTCGTTGTATTAAAGGGCCTGTTTACCAGAAAAATTATCAATATCCCCATTAACAAAATACAATCAGTACATGCGGTACAAAGTTATTTACACCGTTTTACAGAAACCTGCGAATTAAAAATAGAAACCGCCGGTGAAGAAAACACCGAAGTAGAAATTAAAGCTATTGACCAGGAAAAAGCATACGCGCTCCAAGAACTTTTAAAAAACAAACCCGCAACAATTGATACCATTACAAGAGCTGAGCCTGAAACCATTTTAGGTGTTAACTTTTGGGATATCCTAAAACTTTCTGTTTCTGAAAATCATATTAAAACCTTTTTACTCATACTCGCTTATTTGCTTACAAAAATGGACGATGTGCGAAATTTATTTGGCATCGATACGGCAAAAAAAATCAATCAAGAAGCAGATAAAATCAATTATACCACCAATATCATATTAGCTTTTACATTAACCATACTTGTTATTACGCTTACTGTTTCGTTTATAAGGGTGCTTCTTCGCTTCTATAATATGAAACTAAAAATATCTGAAAAAGGTTTTGAAACAGAATGGGGATTTTTGCAAACACAAAAAAAATTATTACTCAAAGAAAATATTCAGTCCATTACATGGAAAAACAATTTGTTGCAAAAAATATTAGGCATTAAAATTTTACGGGTATTTATGGCCGGCGAAAAATTAACCAATCCAACCCTATGGATCAGAATCCCTATTATGAGGGGACGCCTGCTTCAACAAATAAGTTCAATTTATCAAAGCATTTGGCCATCACAAGTAGCACCAGCTAATGGTATTGATGCGTCTTACAAATGGCGTAATACACTGATTGTTGTTACACCCATAGCTGTAACAACTGCCGTTATTGTGTACTTTAAATCGCCATGGTTAACACTTATTCCGCTTGCTGTAATGATTTATTTTACAATCAGTAATATCATACTTCAACACAATTATACTTTTTGGTTTCATCAAAATAGTATTCAAATTGTAAAGGGTGTTTGGGGGCGCGAACAAACCCTATTAAACTTTAAAAATGTCCAGCACATTGAAATAAAAACAAGCCCCTTTTTGAGGGCGCATCATTTGTGCACCATCATTTTACATTCAGCCGGGGAAGCCCCTTTTACAATCCCCTATATCCCGGTTGAACAAGCCACTTATATAGCCAACTGGTGCCTTGTTCGGATAGAGTTCCCAGAAACCAAGTAAACTTTCAATTTTATTAAGATATTTGCATTTATGAATACAAAGGCACAAACCCCCATTATACCCACCATTTTTGCGGGCCTCTATTTAATGGTTCATTTCATTTCAGAATTAGACGCCTCGGACGTAATGGGACCACAATGGCTATACACCAGCTGTATAGACTTATTAGGTATTGTATTTATATATATGCACCGCAAGGATTGTGCACCTGCCATACAGGGCGTTTTCAAGTATAAGTTTACCATTGTATTTACTTTTTTGGTGGCCTGGGCAGCACTCTCCTATTTTTATGCCATTAATCCCACCGAAACACTCGTAACTGGCGCTAGACTATTAACTACTTACCTCGTTTTTATTGTACTCTCTATTTTATTTTACAAACAACCACTTTCAGCATTATTAACAGCCATTTCGGTTATTATGGCTTGTGTACTACTAATCGATTCTTTGATGTTGTTAAAAACATTTTCGAGTAACCTCACCAACATGAGCCTCGATGAAAACATTTTAGCATTAAGAGGCAACCACGGTAATAAAAACGTTACAGCTGCTAATATATTAATCAAATTTCCATTTGTACTCTGGCTCATTATTAATAATAAATTACAAGTCAAAGTACTTACCGCTTTGCTACTGGTACTGGGTGTTACAGCACTACTTATTTTAAACACTAGGTCTACCTACGTTGGATTAATTATTATAGCTATCATTTTTATTACTACTACTATTTACTTTAAGAATAAACAAAATAAAAAAGCAATCCTGACACAAATTTCCTATTTCATAATCCCCGTTGTTATAGGTTACTTTATTGCCAATGTATTTTTAGATACCGCCGTTCAAATGCAAGATACACAAGGCGGGTACGGCACGGTGACCAAAAGAATTGGAGATATTACGCTAGCGAGTGAAGAAAATAGTAGAATTCGTTTATGGAAAAATGCCATCGACTATTCAATCAAACATCCGATCATTGGTTGTGGCTACGGAAACTGGAAACTGGCCTCTATCCCGTACGAAATATTTCATACCACAGAGCTTTTTGTTCCCTACCATGCACACAACGATTTTTTTGAAATGTTTGCAGACCTTGGTGTACCAGGTGGCATTAGCTTTGCCCTTTTATTTTTACTCGTACCCATTGCGACATTTAGCATTTGGAAAAATAAGTCTTATAATCATTTGCATTTAGCGGCTACTATTTTATTGATGGCGGTTACCTGTTATGTAGTAGACGCCTTTTTAAATTTCCCTGCCGAGCGTACCGCCATGCAATCAATATTAGCCATTGCAGCAGCCTTAATTTTTATACCGCTTAGCTACCAACAAGAAAACGAGAACGTTCCTAGATCACTCATGGGTTTGTTTTTTAGTGTTGCGCTGATTGGAATCATTTCTTCTATTTATGTACATAAACTCACGTATGACTCTTTAAAAATTCAAAAGTTTGTAATGGGCGAAGTAAACGCGGATCCTGTAATGAAAACCGAAGACGTAGAAAAACTACCGTCTATTCCAAATATGTCATCGTCTACACTTCCTTTAAAAGCCATGATAGCACGCTATTACATTAGAGATAAAAAATACGATGAAGCCCTGGCCCTATTAAAAGAAAGTGAAAAGGTAAATCCTCACCTCTATTACAACGACTTTTTAAGAACGGCTATTTACGCCGCAAAAAATAATTTTGACAGCGCACTAATTAGCAGTAAAAAAGCTTTTTACAACTGGCCTAATGCCACCAGCTATTATAAAAATTTAATTTTTGCTGCATCAAAAAAGAAAGATAGTACAGAAATTAAAAAAGCTTTTAATTTAATTGTAGGTCATTTTAATACACCTTTTACATGGAATAACTATTTATTGGGCATGTATGAAGTAAAAGGAAAAGCAGACGCGAACCTAAATAGTATGTTAGACAGTGCTGCTAAAATGTTTCCCGCAGACTCTATCACATGGGCACAAACCAGAACAATCTTTAATAGAACAGCAATTGACGCCAACAATAAAAATGTAAACGACTACACAACAGAAGGTTTGAAAGCATTCGAAAAAAGACAGTTTGTAAATGCAGCCACTTCTTACATGAACGCTTTTAAATTAGATCCTACCAACTACACCCATGCCGAAAATGTTGGCATTTGTTTGTATACCGCTCAAAAATTCCAAGACGCCATTACTTACTTCAATAAATCCATTGCCGTTGGCACTTCTACGACCGGAAAGTCTGAATATTATTTAGGCCTTAGCTATTTATCGACGGGTAAAAAAACAGAAGCGTGTAATGCATTACAAATAGCCAACAATAAAAAATATCCAGACGCAGCTGCTGCTATGAAAAATAATTGCAAATAAAATATTATACAATCAATTTTAAATTTCAATATGAAAAAAAATCTATTTAGGTACTGCCTATTAATCTTGATTTCAATTTTTTCATTAAACTTAGAAGCCCAAACTATTTATGATTTCAAAGTCAAAAATACTTCTAATGAAAAAGACAGAACCGCAATGCTAGATATATTAAGAGCAAGTATGTACAAGTATCAAAAACAACAATTTGTATATGTTGTAAATCATTTTAAAGCCGGAGGAAATTATGCTTACTTCACCGGAACAGCACAACGAAAAGATGGAAAAGAAATAAGATTTCCTGAAGATGAATCACACGATTGCTGCTACGTTAGTGCACTATTCGTAAAAAAAGCAGGAAAGTGGTATATAGAAGATTCTTGTATATTTCCAACCGATGCATGTAGTTATGGTATTGGCTGGAGACATCCACAAGCACCTATTGCTATTTTTGATGAAATGGGAAGAAGAAGAATAAGAAATAATTAAACTAACAAATAAGAATACTTTATCATCTTTAAAAATATATGGCGGCATGCGTGAAACGCGTGCCGCCATATATTTTTACAAGACTGTTTAAATTACGCTAATTCAAAACGGTCTAGGTTCATTACTTTGTTCCATGCGGCAACAAAATCATGAACAAATTTTTCTTTAGCATCATCACAAGCATATACTTCTGCAAGTGCACGTAATTCTGTGTTAGAACCAAATACAAGGTCTACCCTAGTTGCTGTAAATTTAACAGCGCCAGTAGCTCTATCTATTCCTTCAAAAGAATTTTGTGCTGTTGCTTTCCAAGTCGTATTGTAATCGATAAGGTTGGTAAAGAAATCGTTGGTTAATACACCTGGACGATTTGTAAACACCCCATGCTTGGATTCATCATAATTGGTATTTAATACACGCATACCCCCTACAAGCACTGTCATTTCAGGAGCTGTAAGGTTTAGTAAATGTGATTTATCGAGTAGCATTTCTTCAGAAGAAATAAGCGTTTTAGGCTTAATGTAGTTACGGAAACCATCTGCTGTAGGCTCTAACACACCAAAAGAAGCAACATCAGTTTGTTCTTCGGTAGCATCGGTTCTACCAGGTGTAAATGGAACAGTAACGTTGCATCCACCATCTTTTGCAGCTTTTTCTACACCAGCAGCACCAGCAAGTACAATTAAATCTGCTAAAGAAACTTGTTTGCCTCCTGTTGCAGCAGCATTAAATGCTTGTTGAATAGCTACTAATTGATCTAGCACTTTAGATAATTGTGCAGGGTTATTTACCGCCCAATATTTTTGAGGTGCTAATCTAATACGAGCTCCATTAGCGCCACCTCTTTTATCAGTACCTCTAAATGTTGAAGCAGAAGCCCAAGCAGTAGATACCAATTCAGAAACGGTTAAGCCAGAAGCCAACACCGTAGCTTTTAACTGCTCAATATCAGCAGCATCAATAAGTTTATGATTAACGGCTGGAACTGGGTCTTGCCAAATTAAAACTTCTTCAGGAACTTCTGGACCAAAATAACGAGAACGTGGGCCCATGTCACGGTGTGTTAATTTAAACCAAGCTCTTGCAAAAGCATCTGCAAACTGATCTGGATTTTCATAAAACCTTTTTGAGATTGGTGCGTACGCAGGATCCAAAATCAACGCTAAGTCTGTGGTAAGCATTGTTGGCGCATGTGATAAAGAAGGATCATGCGCATCAGGCACAGTTCCTGCTCCTCCGCCATTTTTAGGCTTCCACTGATGTGCACCAGCAGGGCTCTTTACAAGCTCCCACTCAAACTTAAATAAATTTTCGAAGTAGTTATTGCTCCACTTAGTAGGTGTAGTTGTCCAAGCACCTTCTAAACCTGAAGTGATGGTATGAACTCCACTACCAGTACCAAAAGTATTTTTCCAACCAGTGGCTTGCTCTTCAATACTTGCACCAGCAGGCTCTTTGCCTACATATTTACCTGGATCTGCAGCACCATGTGTTTTACCAAATGTGTGACCACCCGCAATGAGTGCAACGGTTTCTTCATCATTCATTGCCATACGTGCAAAAGTTTCACGAATGTCTTTTGCAGAAGCAATTGGATCAGGGTTACCATTAGGACCTTCTGGATTTACATAAATCAATCCCATTTGAACAGCCGCTAATGGATTTTCTAAATCTCTATCTCCACTGTAACGCTTATCGCCTAACCACTCACGCTCAGAACCCCAATACACGTCTTCGTGTGGTTCCCAAACATCTTCTCTACCACCTGCAAAACCAAAAGTTTTGAAGCCCATAGATTCTAGTGCACAGTTCCCTGTTAAAATCATTAAATCACCCCATGATAATTTTTTACCGTACTTCTTTTTAATAGGCCATAAAAGTAAACGTGCTTTATCAAGGTTGGTATTATCAGGCCAGCTATTAAGTGGTGCAAAACGAAGCATACCAGCTCCTCCGCCACCTCTACCATCTGTTGTACGGTAGGTACCAGCACTATGCCAAGCCATTCTGATAAAGAACGGACCATAATGACCAT